>JAUZSQ010000115.1 GCA_030949325.1 Sulfurovum sp. | reverse complement strand
TTTAATCTTTTTGATATGTTTGAGACGATATTATCAGAGAAAAAGGGTGACCTTTTTAAATCGGTGATTGGCTTTTCTAAGCTGTGGCGAAAAGACAAGCATTTGCGTCAACTCGAAGCGATGATGATTGTCTTGAACAAAGAGCATATTTATATTCTCACAGGGACAGGCGATGTGGTAGAGCCAGAAGATGGCAAGATAGCCTCTATTGGGTCAGGAGGGAATTATGCGATTTCTGCTGCTAGGGCATTGGATAGACATGCAGACTTAGCACCTACAGAATTGGTACAAAAATCCCTAGAAATTGCAGGTGATATTTGTATTTATACAAACAAAAACATAAAAATATTGGAATTATAAATGAGTGTAATGGATAATTTGACACCCAAAGAAATCGTAAGCTATTTAGACAAATATGTCATCGGACAAAATGATGCCAAGAAGACGATTGCTGTGGCATTGCGTAACCGTTATCGGCGTATGCAACTTAGCCCCGATATGCAACAAGATGTGACACCTAAGAATATTTTGATGATAGGAAGTACAGGGGTTGGTAAAACAGAAATAGCAAGAAGACTTGCCAAGATGATGAACCTGCCTTTTATCAAGGTGGAAGCTAGTAAATATACAGAAGTAGGATTTGTGGGGCGTGATGTGGAGTCTATGATACGCGATTTGGCAATGACTGCGATGGCTATTGTGCGTGTAGAAGCCAATGAAAAGAACAAAGAAAAGATTGCCAATTACATAGAAAATAAAATTATAGAAAAGCTTTTACCACCGTTACCAGCAGGAGCGAATGAGCAGAAAAAGAGTGAGTATGAAGCTTCATTTATCCGAATGCAAGAGAAATTTGCCAAAGGTGAGCTTGACCATTTGAAGATAAAAGTACAAATGCCCAATAATATGACTTTGCCTGAAGAGGGATTGCCTCCTCAAATGATACAAGTGCAAGAATCTATTGTCAAAGTCTTGGGTGGGATGAACAAAAAAGGTCCAGAAAAAGAAGTAAGCGTCAAAGATGCCAAGAAGATTTTGGAAGCAGAAGCCAGTGAAGCACTCTTGGACGAAGACGAACTCAAAGCTTTGGCTGTAGAAAAGGTTGAAAAAGGTGGTATTGTCTTTTTGGATGAAGTAGATAAAATTGCCGTGGGTGCAAATTCTCAAAGCAGACAAGACCCAAGTAAAGAGGGTGTGCAAAGAGATTTACTCCCTATCGTAGAAGGTTCTGCTGTGCATACGAAAATTGGTACAGTTAATACCGACCATATTTTATTCATCGCAGCAGGGGCATTTCATACGAGTAAGCCAAGCGATTTGATGCCAGAACTCCAAGGGCGTTTTCCTCTGCGTGTGGAGCTTGACAGTCTTGATGAAGAGATACTCTATCGCATCTTGACTGAGCCTAAGAATTCACTGATTAAGCAATATATCGCGTTGATGGATGTCGAAGGTGTGACACTAGACTTCAAAGAAGAAGCCTTAAGAGCCATTGCATCGTATGCCCTTCAAGCCAATGAAAAGACCGAAGACATAGGGGCAAGAAGATTGCATACTGTGATGGAAAAGATATTAGAAGAGATAAGTTTTGAAGCAGATGAGCATAGTGGTGAGACGATAGAAATTACAGAAGCCCTTGTCAAAGCAAAGATAGGCACAGTCGTAGAAGATGAAGATAAAACAAGGTATATATTATAAAATGAAAAATTACGAAGATGTAGAGACAAAAGCAGGGTTTGTAGCAGTGGTGGGACGACCTAATGCAGGGAAGAGTACTTTACTCAATCATGTAGTGGGTGAAAAGTTGGCGATGGTGTCTAAGAAGGCTCAGGCTACGAGAAAGCGTATGAATATTATCGTGATGTATGAAGATATGTATGGGAAAGAGTCTCAGATTATCTTTGTCGATACCCCAGGGATTCATCAAAAAGAGAAATTACTCAATAAATTTATGATGGATGAGGTACTTAAAGCCATTGGTGATGCTGATTTGATTGTATTTCTTGCTCCTATTACGGATAAACTGACAGAATATGAGAAGTTTTTGGCGATGTCTGAACGAAAGAATACGAAGCATATTGTACTTTTGACGAAGATGGACCATGTGAAGCAGGGTGATGTATTGAAGAAATTGGGGGAATATCAGAAGTATCAAGATAGATTTGAAGCGATTATTCCTTTTTCTGTGAACAAAAAAGTAGGAAAAGCAGGGCTATTGTCCGAAATTGCTAAGCATCTTCCTCAGTCACCATTTTTGTTTGATACGGAGATTTTGACAACGGATAATATTAGGGATATTTATAAAGAGCTTATTCGTGAGTCTATTTTTGAGAACCTCTCAGATGAGATACCTTATGAGTCTGATGTCACGATAGAGAAGATAGATGAGACAGATGTACTGGACACTGTGTACGCCACGATAGTCGTAGAGAAAGAGACACAAAAAGGCATGATAGTAGGGCAAAAAGGTGAAGGCATTAAGCGTGTAGGAAAATTGGCACGAAAACAAATGGAAATTTTTGCAGATAAGCGTATATTTTTAGATTTACATGTTTCAGTCAAAAAGGGATGGAGTAAAAATAAGGATGGTCTTGAGGAACTAGGTTATATTATTTAGGCTTTTGAGGCTTTGTAAGATACTTTTAATATTATAACATATATAATCGTTATACTTAAAGAAGGAAGTGTAGAATGTTTTCGAAAAAAAGTTCGTCCAACCCTATCGTGAAAAATGTTATAACTCTGAATGTATTCTCAGAAAAGGAATTATATATTTAAAAGTGATTCATTTCAACCCTTAAAGAAGCTTAGCTATAACACAGGAAATTTTCTTACTTCTTATATAAGTAATAAAGACCTTATTACTGCGAGTGTGAATATAAGTCGTAATATTCCAGAAGAAGATATTGAAGATATCCTAAATATTAAGGCTTATGAAGAGCTAGGTTTAGACCAAGCAGGTGCTTATACGATTTCTCATTATGAAATTAAAAGTGAAGCCGAAGAAAAGAGAATTTCATATTTTCGTTGCAGAACCAGAAGAATTAGATAACCTATTTTTGCCTGTTAAAGAGCACACTAAATATATAGACTTAATTATTCCTGCACCTTTATTGTACCGACCTCTTTATACCAAGGAAATTTTACAAGATAATAGTACGCATTGTTTTGTGTATTTTACCCAACATGATGCTTCTGTTACTTTGTATAAAGAGGGTGAGTACCTTTATACCAAATCTATAGAATTTTCTTTGGAACAAATTTATGATAAATATTGTGAATATATTGGTGAAAAAGTAGATGCTTCAGACTTCTTTACTATCTTGGAATCTGAGGGTTTAAAAACCAGTAATAATGATTATCAGCAAAATTTTATGAAAATATTTGGTGAAATTTTTATTACGATTAATGATATTATTATTTATGCAAAACGGGCATTTGAACTAGATAAAATTGATGAAATGTTCATTGGAAGTGAACGTGGACCTATTATAGGTTTGGATGAATATAGCGAAAATTATTTGGGCTTAAATTCAAGTGATTTTAATTTTAACTATGATGTAAATAATGAAGAATGGTACACAGACCAATATCAATATCTTATGTTATTGGCATCTCATTTATATATGGAAGATGAGAGTAGTTTTGTTAATCTTACGCTCTATCCTCGTGCACCTGATTTTATCAACCGTGCTAGTGGTCAGTTTATTATTTCGGTATTTGCAGCCGTTTCTTTGAGTTTGGCGTATCCGTTGATTTTTCTCATCGGTTCTTATGCCAATGATGCTAAGATTTATGCCTTAGGTATCGAAAATGATAAGTTAACAGCAGAAACTGTAAAGTATAAAAGTATTTTGAGTACAAAACGAAATACCATCAATACTCTAGATACAACGATCAAAGATATTGCTCAAAAGTACAGTGGAAAGACCAAAACCCTTACTGCAATTTATGATAAAAAAATTAATTATAGATTAAAGTCAGGACTTTTCCATACGATTGCAGAGGAGTTAGATAAATTCGATGTGCATATTGACAGTTTAATGAGTAGGGATGATACCTTATATATCAACTTGGTCAGTACAGATGACCGAAAGTTTACGGAGTTAATTAAGTACATCTCTGAGACACATTTTGGTGAAGTAAAGGAAATTGATATCGAAACGATAGTAAAGAATCCTGAAAATGGGTACTATAAAGGTCTTTTAAGGGTTGTACGATGAAATTATTAGAAGATAAATTAGAAGAGCTAGATATATATTTTGCTCCTAAAAAAGAGAGTGAAAAGTGGGTTTTGATTTTAGGTGTAGCAGGAGTGATTGCTTATCTTGGATACGCATTTTTACTCCCCTATACAGAAGAACTTTATGAGCAAAGTGAGCGAGATAAAAAACGTGTAGAAAAAAAGATATCGGAAAATAATACCTACTTATCTGGTATTACTAGTTCGGGTGATAGAGATTATTATGTGAAACAATATGATAAAGATATTATTGTAAAAAAGAATAAAATTGTCAATATTAAGGATAAGATAAACTTTATAGACTCCAATTTAGAGAAGTTGTCTGATATGCTTTTTAATCAAAAGTCTTGGTCAATATTTTTGAATTCTATTACGGTAAAAGCTGCTTCTTATAATATTGATTTGGCATATATTGACAATAAATACAGTGATAACAATGGAAGTTTTGGTCATGTATTGGAGATAGGGATTGGAGCTAAAGGAAACTTTAAAAATATTATTACCTTCATGAATGAATTAGAGCAAAATATTCTGGTGACGGATATTTTTGAGACAAGGTTTGTGTTAGATAATAATTCATCAGATATTATCGCGTGATATCAATATTTCAGTATGGGGGATTAATCATTAATGAAAAAATTATTATGTGTGATACTCAGTCTATCTATTTTTGTACATGCTGACCTTTCTGTCAAGCAAATTCAATCTATGGTGAATAAGATTCATCAAAAACGTTCTGGCATTGATCTAGCTACCTTAGCCAATACCAAAGAACCTTTTGTACGACTGCAAACAGAAAATAATATTTCAACTTTTGTTATTCCTACGGTGAATACTACAGAAGATGTAAAATTGGTACTGCATGCTATTATGAATGGAAAGGCTTATATTAATAAAAGTTGGATGAAGCTTGAATGAAAAAGTTTTAGGGTATGAATTGAAGGCAATCGGAAAAATAGGTGTGGTTCTTAGAAATGAAAACCACATTAAAAAATTATATCTTAGTAAAAAGAAAAATAATTTTATTATAATTGAGGAGAAACAATAAGGTGAAAAGTATGTATAAAAAAGGAATGAAATTCTTAGTTCTTAGTAGTATTTTATTAGGATATAGTGTGAATGTAATGGCTGAAAGTTGTACAGAGAAACTATTCTCTGTGACGATTGATAGTAAGTTATCGGTTAGAGATGTGATTGATAACCTTGCAGATACTTGTGGCTTTACTGTGATCATCAAAGATAAAACAGCCAATGAAAAGATGGATAAAAAGCTCTATTATGTGAAATTGAAGAATAGTACATTAAAAGGTTTTTTAACGACTATTCTCATAGACAATGATTTGAATTATACTTTACATAATAATAAATTAAAGATTTCTTATCTTATGACCAAAACATTTCGGCTACATTATGTCTCAGGAGGGAGGACTGGAAAAAGTACAGCCAATGTCACTATTGCAGATTCGGCCACTGCCTCTACAGGACTCTCTGGTGGAGTGCTGGAGGAGCTAGCTGGTGGAGCTACTGGAGGTTCCAGCTCTGAGTCTAAAACGGGCATTAGTATTGAGAGTAGTCATGAATTCAAGTTTTGGGAAACAGTACAACTGGAAATTCAGCGTATTCTTATTGGTGCGCTCTGATGGAAGTATTCACTACACCAAAACAGGTGATACATGGACAGACCCTGATGGAAATGTATGGGAATATAATCCTCTCTCTCCTATTATCAATGCTGATGCAGGAATGATAACCGTTACTGGTACTTATAGACAAATCAAACGAGTTGGACGGTATCTCTCGGTATTGGATAAGCAGTTAAAGTCACAAGTATTGATTGATGTACGTATTTTATCTGTCTCTTTTGATGACAGTACGACTTCTGGGGTAGATTGGTCTGAACTGTATAAATTACAAAATGTGACTATTAATAGTCTTTCTATGGCACAAAAAAATGTATCTTCTTATAGCTTCTTACCTGATACTGGAGATTTTGGAGATTTAGCTTTTTCTACTGATACCGAACCTAGGAATGCACAGCTTGTACAAATTACAGGGAGTACAGAAGTCAAAGATATTGTAAAATTTTTATCTACACAAGGGGATGTCAAGTCTATATCTAGTCCACGTGTGATGACGCTTAATAACCAACCTGCATTAATCTCTGTGGGGGAAGAATTATTTTATAAAATACAATCTTCGACCTCAGGTGGGGGAGCTGCTGGAGGAGGTGCTGTAGCACAAGGAGATACTATCTCTTCTGTTTTTTCTGGAATCTTACTTGATATTACACCAGAAATTGATACGAATGGATATATTACTTTGAAAATAAATCCTTCTATTTCACAGGCACAAAATGATAGTGCAGCAGGCGTAGAAAGAACGATTCCTCCTGATTTAGTCAGGAGACAAATTTCCTCTGTGATTAAAGTCAAAGATGGAGAGCATGCAATATTGGGAGGATTAGTCTCTAGTAGAACAGGCTTTGAAAATAATAAAGTACCTCTTTTAGGGGATATGCCATTGATTGGTGATTTGTTTAAGCGTGAAGTGAAAATTAATAAAGTTGAAGAATTGGTATTGATTATTACACCTCATATTATAAAAAATGCAAAATCAATTTCGTTAAAAGATTTAGGATACTTAAAACTCAATGAAAAATAGATATGAAGCAGCCAAAAATGTATTTATTGATTCAATAGATATTGAGGACTATATTGAATTAAACTCTTCTATTGCTGCGTATAAGCAGTTAGAAAATAGTATGAGTAAGCCTTTAAAGATGATTTTGTTATTTGGAAAACCTGGTACGGGAAAGAGTATTTTACTCAATCGAATACATGTAAAACTCAAGCATCAAAAAGAGATTTATTATTTTGATACTCCTGCTCCTACAGAAAAAGAGTTTTCGCATAAACTCTTTAAAGTCATTACCCAAAAAGATTTACCGATGAATGCAGAGGTAAACTTTTCTGTACTGATTGATTATTGTAAGAATATAAGAGATAAACGAGAAGTAATTATTCTTTTAGATGAAGCACAACTCTATGATAGCAATATGATGGAAAAAATACGCTTGCTTTCAGATACACGTTCTGTAAAATTTGTGATTTCTTTACATAAAACAGAAGATGAAGACTTGATAGCCAAAGAGCATTTTCAGTCTCGTATTTGGGAAGTGATTGAATTGAAAAATGCTTCAAAGGAAGATCAAGCTACTTATGTACATAAAAAACTTTTGAAAAAGAATCTTTTTGAAATTGCTGATAGTATTAAATCTAGAGAGATGAAACTTATTTATAAATTTACCAAAGGCAATTATAGGGAGTGTAATAAATTGATGTTTACTATTTTTGAAATTTGTGAATATTATGATAAAAATGAACCAAACAAAATTAATTATTCGCAGATACCTCAAAAGATTATTGAGATGGCAGCATTAAAATTGAGGTATATTCATGTATGATATGCAACCCTTAGAAACACAGTGGAAAGAGTATAAAAGAAAAAAGAGAAAACCTTTTATTTTTTTGACCCTTACCTTAGCGTTAATTGCAGGTATAGGCCTAACTCTTAATGAGAATAAAGTGACTTTGGCTTCCGTGTCCTCCTATATACAAAAAATGCTTCCTTCTTCTGTAGCAAGTATAGGGATAGATTCTGAGACTATTGAGAATAACCTTTTTGTAACAAAGGCATTTACACAGATAGATACAAAAAGCCAAGAGGGTAAGAGTGAGACTTCTAGTATTTTGGTAGATATACCTATATTGGATATGGAAAATAATATAGTCTTAGAAAAGAGTACCAAAAAAGAGACAGTTCAATTAAATATTATTGGTACTTCTAGTGCGATAGCTTATGAAGATGTCGAAGAACGTTTTAATCAAAACCATGATATCGATGATGCCTTATTTTTGGCGAAGAGTTATTATAAAAAAGGTGACTATAAAAAATCAGCCTATTGGGCACTTGAGACCAATAAATTGGATGACAATATAGAAGAAAGTATTTTTATTTTTGTAGAATCCAAGGTAAAGTCTGGAAAATAAATGAAGGTATTTCCATACTTAAAAAGTATATTACGCAATCTTCTTCTGAAGAAGCAAAAGATTTATTATTTAGGTTAGAAAATAATTAAAAGGATATATCATGGTCAAATTGATTGAAATGATGCTAAAAGAAAAGCTTATTACAAAAGATGCTATTTCTGTACTGGTGAGAAGTAGACCACCTAAGAAAATATCTTTTTCCAATCTTATTTTAGCAGAAATGATTGATTTACCCACGGTAGAATCTTTTTTGGTGACTAAGATTCGTAAAGGGGTCATTACCTTATCTCATCTTGAGAAAATTGAGGGTATTAATATTACTCCGATTATCGAAAAGGTAGCCAAAGAATTAAAGATTGAATATATTGATTTAGATGATATCGAAATAGATATGAGGCTTTTTTCACAAGTCCCGTATAAGCAGTTACTTAAATTTAATATTATTCCTGTTGAACAAAATGAGTTAAATGTACTCATTGTTTTTGATGACCCTTTAGATTTAGCTGCACAAGATGTGATTCAAAGGCTTTTTCCTCGAAAGCCTATTCGTATAGCGATTGCTAAACCACAGCAAATCAGAGCACACTTGCAACGTTTGGAAATTAATGAAAGTATTAAGGGTTTAGTCTCCGATATCCGTAAAGATTTAAATCAAGAAACGGTAGTAGGTAATTATGATGAAGATGAATCTCCTGCGGTATTAAAGTTAATTGATATTATTTTAAAATCAGCCATTTTTATAGGGGCGAGTGATATTCATATTGAAGCGACAGAAAAATCGTGTATTATTAGGGTACGTGTTGATGGTATTTTACGTCAGAGTTTTACCTTCGATGGAGATATTTTTAATCCTTTGGCTTCTAGGATGAAACTATTGTCCAGTTTGGATATTGCGGAAAAAAGAAAACCTCAAGATGGAAGATTTTCTGCTACGGTTGTAGGTAAAGAGTTTGACTTTAGGGTCTCAACACTGCCTACTATTTTTGGAGAATCGATTGTATTGCGTATTTTGGATAAATCCAAAGCGATGATTCGCTTAGAAGATGCAGGAATGAGTAAGCATTGTTATACGAAGTTTTCTGAAGCCATTAAAGTACCTTACGGTATTGTCTTGGTGACAGGACCTACTGGTTCTGGTAAGACGACCACACTGTATGGTGCGATTAATGCCATTAAAGATGTCAAAGATAAAATTATTACGGTGGAAGACCCTGTAGAATACCAAATGCCTGGCTTACAGCAAGTCAATGTCAAAGAGAGTGTAGGCTTAGGATTTGCAGCTGCCCTTAAGTCCATACTAAGGCAAGATCCTGATAAGATTATGATAGGGGAAATACGTAACCAAGAGACCTTGCGTATTGCTATTCAAGCAGCACTGACAGGTCACTTGGTACTTTCTACCTTGCATACCAATGATGCTATTTCTTCTATTTCTAGGATTTTAGACATGGGGATTGAAGAATATTTGGTCTCAGGAGCGTTGGTAGCTATTCAGGCACAAAGACTGGTACGAAAGATTTGTAAACACTGTAAAAAACCTTCGATACTTGATCCTCTCCTCTATAAAGAAGTAGAATCTTACCTTCCTGAAAATCCTATTTTTTATAAGGGTGAGGGCTGTAAAGAGTGTGGACATACGGGCTATTCTGGTAGGGAAATGATTGCCGAAGTCTTAACCATTTCCGAAACACTCGCCCGTATGATTGCTAAGGTTGCATCAAAAGAGGATTTAACGAAACAAGCATTAGAAGAAGGCTTTGTCACCATGTTTGAAGATGGTATTCAAAAAGCCTTAGATGGTAAATCAACCATTGAAGAAATCTTTAGAGTAGCGAGGTTATAAGATGAAATACTTTGATGTGACGATATTAGATAAAGGTAAAAAACGACACGAGATTCTTAAAGCTGAAAATAAAATGGCTGCAGTTAAAGCTGCGAAGCAAAAATTTCCTACCTCTTTAGTGACCAAGTCAGTAGAAACCTCGGCTCCTTTAGAAGATGCAATAAGTGAATTTTTTGCCAATATTAAAAAATCTTCTAAATCTAAGATTCCTATTGCCGATAAAATTTCTACTATTAGACAAATTGCAGTTATGACGGACGCAGGTATTGCGATTAATGAATGTTTAGCAGAAGTGGCAGAACATACAGAAAATAAAGACTTAGCCAATATTTTTGCGAAAATAAATGCTGATATCAATGCAGGTAATAGTATGTATGATGCCATGCTACCTTATCAGCCTGAATTTGGGCATGTGGCATTAGCCATGACCAATCTAGGAGAGAGGACAGGTAACCTATCAGAAGCCTATCATAAACTCGCATCCATTATGGAAAGTGTAAGAGATAATAATTCTAAGTTTAAAAAAGCGATAAGAGGTCCTAGAAATACTTTAATTGCTATGGGTATTGCTTTTACTATATTGATTTCTGTGGTCGTTCCCAAATTTAAAGACATATTTGAACAGCTTAATACGGAGCTCCCTCTACCTACGATTATTTTATTAAAATTAGAATGGGCATTTTCAAATTATGGTGTCTTAATTTTAGCGATACTTTTTGGAAGTATTGTAGTTATGAAATATCTTTATAAAAATAATAAAGATTTTAAATTACAAATGGATAGAGTACTTATTCATCCAAGATTCTTTCTCATTAATAAAGCTATTTTTCTCTCTACTATGCATAAATATAATTTGGTTTTTGGAGAGCTGGTCAAGTCTGGAATCCCTGTAGCTGAAGCCCTAGATACGGCGGTAGGTATGGTAGATAATGAGGCTATGAAAATTGAATTTATGACAGTCAATGCCAATATCGGTAGAGGGATGTCTTTGGCAGAAGCGTTTAAAATTACCAACTTGTACGAAAATATGCTTTTACAAATGATTAAAGCAGGAGAAGCAGGGGGGCAACTCGATGCGATGCTAGAGAAAGTCACAGGCTATTATGAAATGGAATTTGAAGACTTGATAGACAATCTAGCTGCCTATATTGAACCTATTATGATGTTTTTTATTGCAGGATTGGTGCTTTTGATGGCTCTTGGTATTTTCATGCCGATGTGGGATATGGGTAAAGCTGCGAAGAATTAAAGAAGCATCTGTACCCATACAGAGCTTCTTAACAAAAGCTTTGCTATATTGTGACTTACTTTAGCTAAAGGTCTATCATGTCAGAAGAACCCAAACATACCCCACAGTTTACACATTTACATCTGCATACCGAATATTCACTCCTCGATGGTGCCAATAAAATAAAAGCCCTTGCCAAAAAAATCAAAGCTCAAGGTATGACTTCTGTAGCAATGACGGATCATGGCAATATGTTTGGTACGATAGACTTTTATAATACGATGAAAAAAGAGGGTATTAAGCCTATTATTGGGATGGAAGTTTATGTCCATAATCAAGAAGCGTTAAATGACAAATCTGTACGTCAGCGTTTTCACTTGTGTTTGTATGCCAAAAATGATGTAGGGTATAAAAACTTGATGTACCTCTCTTCACAAGCGTATATACAAGGGTTTTATTATTATCCACGGATTAATTGGGACTTACTGAAAAATAATGCAGAAGGGCTTATTTGCTCTTCTGCGTGTTTGCAAGGAGAGATAAATTGGAATTTGAATCTCTCAGAACGTAATCTTAAATTTGGGGCAAAGGGTTATGATGAAGCCAAAAGGGTAGCACTGCGATATAAATCACTCTTTGGTGAAGACTTTTATCTTGAATTGATGCGTCATGGTATTGGTGAGCAACATAGTATAGACAAGCAAATACTCAGACTTTCTCAAGAGACAGGCATCAAGATAGTCGCTACCAATGACACCCATTATACCAACCCTGAAGATGCTGATGCACATGAAGCCTTTATGTGTATTGCTATGAATAAACTCTATGATGACCCCAACCGTTTACGCCATTCAGTCCATGAATTTTATGTCAAGTCTCCTGAACAGATGGCACTACTCTTCTCAGATATCCCAGAAGCCATTGAAGCTACGCAAGAGATAGCAGATAAATGTAATTTGGAGATAAAACTAGGAGACCCTACACCTCCTAATTTTAAGTTCTCTCGGACTAAAGCGATAGAGGCTAATATTGTCTTGCCTGAACCTAGTGTAGAGTATTCTTTGGCCAATGATATTGTACTGTTTATAGAAGAATCTAAGCGAGGATTAGAAAAACGTTTAAAAATTGTACCTGAGAAAAAACATGAGGCATATAGAGATAGACTCAAAGTAGAGATGGATATTATTAATTCTATGAAATTCCCAGGGTATATGCTTATTGTGTGGGATTTTGTAGATGCGGCTAAAAAGATGGGTATTCCTGTCGGACCTGGTAGGGGTTCTGCGGCAGGTTCTCTTGTGGCATATTCATTGGGTATTACAGATATTGACCCTCTTCCTTATGGATTACTTTTTGAGAGGTTTCTCAATCCTGAGCGTGTGAGTATGCCAGATATTGATATGGACTTTTGTCAAGCACGACGGCAAGAGATATTAGATTATGTGGTAGAAAAGTATGGGCGTGTGAATGTGGCTCAAATTATTACCTTTGGTAAGCTTTTGGCAAAAGGGGTGATTCGTGATGTCGCACGGGTCTTAGATATGCCGTATTCTAAGGCAGATGCGATGGCAAAGCTGATTCCTGATGAATTGGGTATTGATTTAAAAGGCTCGTATGAGAAAGAACCTAAAATTGCCGAACTCTTAGCACGTGACCCCCAAGCCAAAAGGACATGGGATTATGCCTTAGCTTTAGAAGGTCTCAACCGAAATGCAGGAACCCATGCAGCTGGGGTAGTAATTTCTAATGAACCTTTGTGGCAAAAAACCCCACTTTTTAAGCCTACAGGATTGGATACTTTGGCAACACAGTATTCGGGTAAGTATGTAGAAGATGTAGATTTAATCAAATTTGACTTTTTGGGACTCAAAACCCTCACAGTCATAGAAGCAGCACTCAAACTCGTAGAACGTCGTCATGGAAAGCGTATTAATTTTGTGGAAGAAGATATTGAAGATAAGGCGGTGTATCAGTATATCTCTAGAGGTGACACACTGGGGCTTTTTCAGATAGAATCTGCAGGAATGCAAGATTTGGCCAAAAAACTTAAACCCAATAGTTTTGAAGATATTATTGCGATGTTGGCACTGTATCGTCCTGGTCCGATGGAATCAGGGATGCTTGATGATTTTGTGGAGCGTAAACATGGACGTGCTGAGATTACCTATGCCTTTGCTGAACTAGAGCCTATACTCAAACCTACATATGGGGTGATTGTGTATCAAGAACAAGTGATGCAGATTGTACAAACTATTGGTGGGTTTAGTCTTGGTGGAGCAGATTTGGTACGTCGTGCTATGGGAAAGAAGATTAAAGCAGAGATGGACAAGCTTCAAGGTGAATTTGCTGATGGTGCTGTCAAAAAGGGCTTTGACAGACAAAAAGCCTTTGAACTCTTTGACCTGATTGTGAAGTTTGCAGGGTATGGATTCAATAAGTCGCATTCGGCTGCGTATGCGATGATTACCTTTTATACCTCGTATCTCAAATATTATTATCCTACAGAGTTTATGGCTGCGATATTGACATTGGAAAAGAATAATACAGATAAAGTAGTCAAATATGTGGATGAGGTCAAAAGAATGGGTATGCAACTCCTTCCTCCTGATATTAACAAATCAGGGCTAGTGTTTGAAGCCAAAAATATCGAAGGTGAAGAGGTGGTAATGTTTGGTATGGGTGCGTTAAAAGGTGCTGGAGAAATTGCCATCAATTCTATGATAGAAGCTAGAGGGGAAGAAGCCTTTAAGGATATTTCAGACTTTGTCTCTCGTATAGATTCGTCTAAAGTGAATAAACGGGTGATAGAAGCCTTTGGTACAAATCAGGGGCATTTGACAGCTTTGGTTATTCACGTAAAGCCATGCTTTCTCAGCTAGAAGATATTATTGATATGGCAAAAAAAGCAGGAGATGCTAAAAAACAAGCCGTATATTCTTTGTGGGGAGATGATGAAGAGCTCACTTCCATGACTTTGGAACTCAGCGATGTAGAAGAGTATGAAGCAATGGAAATTTTGGAAATGGAAAAAGAATCTTTGGGCTTTTATGTCTCAGGACATCCTTTGGACGAGTATCGTGAAGTCTTAGACGCGATAGATTATACGCTTAGTTCCGAGATTGAAGATTTGGCTGATGGGTCACAAGCGATGTTTATAGGAAAAATAGAAAACATCACAGAAAAAATTTCTAAAAAAGGAAATAAATTTGGTATCGCCAATATCATGGATTTACATGGCAATATCGAACTCATGCTTTTTGAAAATAGGTTAAGAGAGCTAGAAGAAAACTTTGACCTCTCTAAGCCCATTGCCTTTAAGGTCAAGATAAGTAAAGATAGAGATTTTGTACGGATGAATATCCTCAAAATCTCTAATATCAAAGAAGCAAAACGTACCAAAGTAAAAGTAGAAAAAGAGATTCAGATGATAGAAGAAATTCCTCAATCTCCACTTATCTTAAGCATGAATTTGATGCCTGATAATGCGATATTAGAAGCATTTTTACGTTTATTAGAATCTCATAGAGGAAGACGACCGTTAGAATTACATATTAAATCTAAATTGGCAGATGTGATTATAGAATCCAAAATATCAGTGAGTGAAAGTATCTTAGAAGAAGCCAAAGCCTTGGGAATATATCAGCAAGAAAGTTTAGTCGTAGAGTGAGTCAAGCAAAACTAAAGTCAAATAAAGTGATAATTGGCATAGGTCTTTTAGTCTTGGGACTTCTTTGGTTCTCTTTTGGTTGTGCTTCACAACAACGTGAGGCTGTAGGTAATCCTAGTGCTACGAAGCATACAAGTGTGGCAACACATAGAGCTACCATGCGTTCTTATCGTATTAGAGGTAAAAAATATTATCCTAGTTATGTTGAAATTGGACAGGTGATGGAAGGTATTTCTTCTTGGTACGGACCTAATTTTCATGGCAAACATACGAGTAATGGTGAAGTATATAATATGTATGGGCGTACCGCAGCACATAAAACATGGCCGATGGATACGATGGTAAGGGTAAAAAACCTACAAAATGGCAAGAGTATTATTGTACGGATTAATGATAGGGGTCCTTTTGTAAGAGGACGTATTATTGATTGTTCTTATACAGCAGGAAAAGCCATAGGACTTGAGACATTGGGGATTGTAAAAGTCTCTATTGAAGTGGTAGGATTTGCAGGAAAAGTAGAGTCTAAACAGAAGATAGCCTATGCTATACAGACGCATACCCAAGCACGTATTAGGCTTAGTAATTTTGGTGTGCAAGTGGGTGCATTTAAGTACTATGAAGGTGCTGATAAAACCAAGCGTTATTATTTACATCGATATAAAGGTTATACCCCTGTGCTTCAGGCACGAAATGAAGAAGATGAGGTACCATTGTATAGGGTATGGCTTATGGGTTTTGGTTCAGAACAAGAAGCCAGTGACTTTATAGAAGTACATGCATTAGATGGTGCATTTATCGTAAGAAATTAGAGGAATACAGATGATAGAAGTAAGTAGAAAAACCAAAGAGACACAAATTACAGTCAAGCTAGAGCTTTATGGTACAGGTCAAGCCAAGATAGATACAGGCATAGGATTTTATGACCATATGTTAGAGGCATTTACCAAACATGCACATATTGATATGGAAGTGTCTTGTCAAGGGGATACGCATATAGATGACCATCATACGGTTGAAGATGTGGGTATTGTCATAGGTCAAGCCTTGAAAAAGCTTATCTATCCTGTGCAAAATATTGAGCGTTTTGGTAATGCTACGGTGGTGATGGATGAAGCGAGTATTAGCTGTGATATTGACCTTTCTCATCGTGCTTATTTGGTATTTGAATTGCCAGTAGAGGGGAAAGTAGGTACTTTTGATGTGGAATTGGTAGAAGAGTTTTTTAAAAGGCCTTTGCCTTTAATTTACCATTGACCTTACATCTGATTTGTAACCGTGGAAGAAATAAACATCACATGATAGAAGGTGCGTTCAAGGCATTGGCTGTGGCATTACGTCGCGCGGTAACGGTCAATAACAATGCTGGTATTCCTAGTACTAAAGGGGTACTGTGAGTATTGAATTAATTGTCCTTGATGTAGATGGTACGATGACCGATGGGCGTATTATTTATAGTGAAAATGGTGATGAAATTAAATCTTTTAGTGTCAAAGATGGTTTAGCCATTGTCTCATGGAAGAAATTGGGTAAAAAAGTAGCCATTATTACAGGACGTTCTTCAAAGATTGTGGCACGACGTGCCAAGGAATTAGGGATAGAGTATATTTATCAAGGGATTGATAATAAAAAAGAAGTTTTAGATACCTTGTTAGAAAAACTTGATTTGAGCATGGAAAATGTGGCAGGTATTGGTGATGATTTGAATGATTTACAGATGTTAAAAGCAGTAGAAATGTCTTTTGTCCCTCGTGATGCGAGTATGCATGTGGATAAAGTAGCTAGTATTTTACTCAACAAAAAGGGTGGAGATGGGGCTGTACGTGAAATGATTGAGATACTCATTAGTAAAGAAGGCTTAGAAAAGAAGTATTTGGATCTATGGGAGTGAGAATAGAAATAGTATTGCTTTTTAGTATAGTGGGTATTGTTGTAGGGGCGTTTAATGTGAAACTTAATACTGAAGTAAAGTCTTATGTCAAGTTTAGTAAAGAATTAGAGTTCACCCATACGACCTTTAGAGAAGTGGATGTAAAACATTTACAAGCCATTGCCTATGGGACACATGGGGTGCGAGATAATAGTATTCTCACCATTGCTGACTTTGTGTATTCTACAGAAGTTATAGAGTCATTAGTAGCAAAGAAAGCCACTTACATAGGAGATACTATCTACCTAGAGGGGGATGTGGTGTTTGATAATAACACGGGCTATAGTTGTAAAACAGAACAAGCTGAATATGATGAAAGTACCGAAATATTAAACATTACTGCCCCTTATGTAGCCACACGAGGGCGTAATATTGTCTTGGGTGATACCATGATGTACAATACACGCAAAGAAGAAGCGTATGGTACGGTGATTGATGCTGTATTTTATACGCAGAAGAAGTAATATACAGCTATAATATAGATACAAATATAAAGGATTATCATTGAAATTTTTAAAAATTACACTTATTTTTATTGTGACGCTTAGCGTATGGGCTGAGAAGGTTGAGATTATATCAGATTCGATGCATGCAGAGAGTCTCAATCATGAAATACACTTTATCGGTAATGCCAAGGTGACACAGCTTCAAGATTGGATTACAGCAGATAAAATTATTGTCTATTTTGATGAAAATAATGATACCAAAATGTACAAGGCCATAGGCAATGCAGATTTTGAATTCAAGAATGATAAAGGGCATTATATAGGTAAATCTGAAATAGTAGAATATTATCCTACGACTTCGGTGTATATTTTGATTGAGAAAGCTGAGGTAAAAGATTTGGTACAAAACAATACAGCCAAGGGTAATAAAATTACGGTCAATATGCTAACAGGTAAAAGTGATGTAGAAGGCACACGCTTAGAGCCTGTAAAGTTTACTCTTGATATGGGCAAAAAATAATGATACCTCGCGTGGTTGAAGCACACTTTATTAAGTCTGCACAGAGTATCAATGATGCTTTACCTGAAGACATGAGTGAAGTGGTTTTTCTTGGGCGTTCTAATGTGGGAAAGAGTTCTACACTCAATGGACTCACCCAGCGAAAAAAATTTGGCAAAATCTTCTGCAACCCCAGGGAAGACACAACTGATTAACTTTTTTGAAACACGTTATCTCTATGATGAACAGAGTTATCCTGTGCGTTTTGTGGATTTACCAGGATTTGGGTATGCCAAGGTTTCTAAGACGCTTAAAGAAGTATGGCAAAAAAACCTTGTAGAATTTATACAGTTTCGTGTCTCTATTAGACTGTTTATTCACTTGCGTGATGCACGTCATCCACATGCGAAGATAGATGATGATGTAGAAGCATATATTGCAGATTTTATACGAGCAGACCAAAAATACTTGACCGTATTTACCAAGATTGATAAGCTCAATCAAAAAGAGCGTAATAAACTCAAAAAGAGAATTTCCTGATGCGATTACACTCTCCAATCTCAAAAAGCGTGGACATGAACGTGTGCATACTACGATTATCGAAACTATTTTTGGTGTAGGGAAAGCTAGTGATAAGATTAGTTAAAGCACAACTTAGTGATATTACTTCTATGCAAGAACTGGTAAAAGATGAGATTAGAGATGGTATTATTCTTAACCGTAGTGATGATGAAGTAGCTACGAATATACGCTCTTATGTCTTGGTCAAAGAGGATGAGCGTCTTGTGGGATATACGGCACTACATATACACTCCAAAAGGGTGGCTGAGATACGAAGCCTGATTGTCCATATTGACTATCGTGGGCAATCTTTGGGAAAGCGTATGGTGGAGTTTACACTAGAAGAAGCCAAAGATTTGGGAGTAGAAGAAGATGTGTTGGTATTAACCTATTTACCACTATTTTTTAAGAAACTGAATTTTGTAGAAATTCCAAAAGAGAGTATTCCTGAACATAAAGTTTGGGTAGATTGTATTAAATGTATTCACTTCCCTATCTGTAATGAAATTGCACTTATTTATAGACTTTGCTAGATGAGGTACGCTATATGGAACGTATAACACGCACAGACCATCGTACTCTTTTTATGATATTGATATATCTCTTTATCTTTTTTTATCCTATGCTTATTTCTATTTATGTATTTTTACCTCTTTTTATCGGTGCGATGTCGTATGCACTGATACAAGGATTAGAACAACGGAAAACGACCTATCTTCTTGTCTCTATTATTTATTTTATTAATCTTGAAGTGAACCTTTCTTTGCCTTTGTTTTTGACGATTATCAGTTCCTTTTTATTTTATGTCACGGTGTATGCTTCTTTGAGGCATTTTAGAAGTTGCAAGGTTTGCAAGGCATTGATTTCAGTGTTGATATTAGATATATTTTATCTAGGTGCATTGTTTTTCTTTGATTTTGTATTTCAGACCAATAGTATTGTCTTAGATAGTATCTTACTCTATTCCTTGGTCGTAGATATGTTGATTGTGGTGTTATTATGAAATATAAATTTATTGTTGTTGTCTTTCTTGTCTTTTGGGGTGTGATGATTACACGTTTATATCATGTGAGTATTAAGTCCAATTTTTATTATGAGGGCTTGGCCAAAGAAAATATTGAGAGACAGCAGTATATTAAGCCTGTAAGAGGGGAGATTAGTGATGTGGCAGGGAACTTATTGGCGATGAATCAGATAGGTTTTTCTTTGTCTATTGTGCCACACCTCAAACAAAAAAGTAAAGACTTGCATAGTATTATTGATAAGTTGATAGAAACTTTTCCCAATTTAGACAAAGACGTGATGTTAAAAGTCTATAAAAAGCATAATTCTCCTTATAACCATAAAGCCATTAAAGTCGTCGATTTTATACATTATTCCAATATGATGGGTTCGTATCCTAAGCTTTCACTCGTAGAAGGGTTGTATATCGAAGCTGAGACGAAACGCTATTATCCTTATGGTAAGTATGCTGCACATATTGTAGGCTATACAGGACGTTCCAACAAAAAAGAAAATGCCAAAGACAAAGTGGTAGATGAAGTAGGTACAGTAGGTAAAAGTGGTTTGGAACGCTACTATAATACCGTCTTACAAGGAAGCCTAGGTTATGAGATTTCTAAAGTCACTGCTACGAATAAGGCGGTGGAAGTATTAAAAAAAGAGTTGCCTTTGGACAACAAAAATATTGTACTCAATATGGATATTGCACTTCAGCAAATGATTTATAACAGCTTTGGTGAGCATACAGGTGTGGCTATTGTCATGCGTACGAATGGGGAGTTACTCGCAGCCGTTTCGTATCCTTCTTATGATCCCAATTTATTTGTAGGAGGGATTAGCTCCAAAGATTGGAAAGCCCTACAAGCAAATCTCTCACATCCGTTTACCAATAAACTGATACATGGAACCTATCCTCCAGGGTCTACTATCAAAATGGGGATGGCATTGGCATATTCCAAAGCCTTACCCAATGTACTTGAAGGACATGAACGTTGTAATGGATATATTACTCTAGGTTCAAGTCGGCATAAATTTAGATGTTGGTCACGTTGGGGGCATGGAAGTGTCGCCTTACGTAAGGCTATTAGAGAAAGTTGTGATGTCTATTTTTATAACAAAAGTTTAAAAGTAGGTATCAATGCTATGGCAAAACATTTAAGAACCTTTGGTTTTGGGGTCATAACAGGTGTCGATTTACCTAGAGAATATGCAGGGATAATGCCTGATAAAATGTGGAAAAGAAAACGCTTTAATCAACCATGGTACTTGGGTGAGACAGTGATTTCTGCTATTGGTCAAGGCTATGACTTGGTGACTCCTCTTCAAGTGGCACGTCATACAGGACTCTTGGCTACCTCGTCTTTGGCTGTACCTCATGTAGCCAAAATGGTAGATGGTAAGGTGATAGAACCTGAGTTAATCCCTATTGATTTCAATCCACATTATCTTTCTGAGATTCGTAAGGGTATGTATGATGTGTGTAATGTTAGAGGAGGGACAGCCTATAACACGATGCGAAACCTACCTATTGTCGTAGCTGGTAAAACAGGTACTTCCCAAGTGACATCTATTCCTCAATCTACCAAGAAGCGTTTGAAGGAGTCACAATTGGCTTATTTCCATCGTTCTCATGCATGGATTACGACCTATGCTCCTTATGAAAACCCTGAATACATCGTGACGATGCTGATAGAACATGGAGGGCATGGAGGAAGTACAGCAGGACCTATCGTAGCAGAAATCTATAAATGGCTGTATGCACATGATTATTTTAAAAAAGAAGAGAATTTAAGTATAAAAGGGCTATAATGCCCCAATATTTTATATAAGAGGATGTGTTAATGGAAGGTATTTATACGTATATTGGTGGGATTTTTAACCTACATCATGATAATGCAGATCATGTGGCGATTTTAATGGGTATACATTTGATACTCGTAGCAGTGATTGTGCTATTTATTGCTAAGACAGCTATCAAAAGTCTAAGAGCTGTACCAACAGGTAGCCAAAATGTGATGGAAGCCTATCTTGCAGGTGTGATTTCTATGGGCAAAGATGTCATTGGTGAGACCCATGCACGAAAGTATTTACCTTTGATTGCTTCCATTGGTTTATTTGTACTTATTAGTAACCTTATTGGTATTATCCCTGGGTTTGAGTCTCCTACATCCAATATCAATGTGACCTTGGTTTTGGCTCTGATTGTATTTTTATATTATAACTATGAGGGTATTAAAGCTCAAGGTGTATTTAAATATTTCAAAAATTTTGTACATTTAGGTGATATGCATCCTGTAGCAAAATTTGCGATGTCTCTTTTGATGTATCCTATTGAAATTGTATCTCATATTTCAAGAATTATTTCACTTTCTTTTAGACTTTTTGGTAATATTAAAGGGGATGATTTATTTTTATGGGTATTGCTTATGTTGGTGCCTTGGTTGATACCTATCACGCCACTTATCCTCCTTACCTTTATGGCATTTTTACAGACTTTTGTCTTTATGATACTTACTTATGTGTATCTAGCAGGGGCTATCGCTTTAGACGATAGTCACTAAGTATTAGCACAGATATGAGGCTACAAAACAAGTCGTTAGATTTTGTAGTTAACTTTCTTTTGGGTGTAGCATGGGCTACACTTTTTGTTGGTATGATTAGTACTTTTCTCTCTTATTATTCAGAATCCTTACTTTATGCTATGATTTTTGGCTTGTTTGCTTCTTTGCCAGGGCTGATAGGAATATTACTTTTGGAATATATTATTACCAGTAGAGAAAGCTATATTCAACTACAAAAACAAACCCACTTACTCGAACAATTACTCCATAAAGAAGATAGATAACTTTAATAACCAAGTGGATATAATATCTCTATTATATAAACAAGGATATACCTTATGTTTGAAACTGTTATTGGTCTTGAAGTCCATGTTCAACTTAATACTAAAACCAAGCTCTTTTGTGCCTGTCCTACTTCTTTTGCCGAGCATCAAAATAGCAATACTTGTCCTACTTGTCTAGCCTTACCAGGGGCTTTGCCTGTAGTCAATAAAGAAGCAGCAGTCAAAGCGATGCGATTAGGCTATGCCATCAATGCTAATGTCAACCATACTTCTACCTTTGATAGAAAATCTTACTTTTACCCTGATAGTCCTTCGGCATATCAAATTACACAGCTGACCAAAGCGATTGTACAAAAGGGTGAAGTCTTTATTGACCTTGCTGATGGTACACAAAAACGTATCGGTATGACCCAAGCCCACCTCGAAGCCGATGCTGGTAAAAATATACATGAAGGTGACCATTCTAAAGTAGATTTAAATAGGTCAGGTACGCCTTTACTTGAAATCGTCTCTGACCCTGATATGCGTTCGTCTGAAGAAGCGGTAGCCTATCTCAAAAAGCTCCATTCTACAGTGCGTTATCTTGATATCTCTGATGCAAATATGCAAGAAGGTTCATTTCGCTGTGATGTGAATGTCTCTATCCGTCCCAAAGGTCAAGAAGCGTTTGGTACAAGAGTTGAGATTAAAAATATTAACTCATTTCGTTTTGTATCCCAATCTATTGCTTATGAAGTACAGCGTCAAACCGAAGCGTATGAAGATGGTGTCTATGCACAAGAAGTGAAGCAAGAAACACGTTTATGGAATGTAGAAAAAGGTATCACTAAATCGATGAGAGGCAAAGAAGAAGCTGCTGATTATCGTTACTTCCCAGACCCTGATTTACGTCCATTGGTAGTCACCCAAGCGATGATAGATGAAGCCAAAATCATGCCAGAGCTTCCTGATGCGAAGATTAAACGTTATGTAGAAGAACTCGGTGTCAAAAAGGACGATGCAGGAGTACTTACCTCGACCAAAGAATTGGCATATTTCTTTGAAGCGATGTTAGACAGTGGAGCCCAAAGCCAAAACTTCGGTCAATTGGCTCAATACAGAGCTTCTAGGTCGTCTCAAAAAAGCAGGACTCACTATTGCTACTTCTCCTGTCTCTGCGTCCAAGCTAGGCACATTGGTTCGCAAGATTGATGACAGTACAATTAACGGTAAGGGTGCAAAAGATATTTTGGATGTACTTATGGGAAAAGATGCCAAAGTAGAAACACTCATTGATGAAATGGGACTAACACAAGTGAGTGATGATGGAGCTATTTTAGCCATTATTGATGAAATATTAGCCAACAATACTGATAAAGTAGCGCAGTACAAAGGAGGGAAAGACAAACTCTTTGGCTTCTTTGTAGGACAAACGATGAAAGCTTCTAGAGGGTCTGCGAATCCTGCTAAAGTCAATACTTTACTTAAAGTACGTTTGGGTTAGATGCACAGCCACATAGTCGCAGTAGCCAAAAAGCTTGATAGGTCATCACGGTATCAAAGGAATAAAGCTTTTTTTCGTGATGTACTTCATGATGTAGATTCTCCTTATAAAATATATTTTGATAGTTTTATGATTTTTCTCATCGTGTTTTCTACGTCTTTAGTCATTCTGAATAAAACAGAAGAGATTCCCTCATGGTTAGTCAAAGTCGATTTGTATGCTGTGACGATGATATTTAGCTTAGAATATCTTCTGCGTTTATGGGTAGCGCATGATATGCATACTATGGTATTACAGTATCATCAAAAACCTCAATCTTTGTATTGGAGATTGTTTAAAACCAAGCTTCATTATATGTTTTCACTTCCTGCTTTGATTGATTTTATAGCGATATTCCCCAATTTTAGAATTATGAGACTCCTCAAATTGTATCATTATATGAGTGGTACTTCTAGCCTTTTTGATGCCTTACTCAAAAAACGTTTTGAGTTTATCTTTTTGGGCTATATGCTTTTTGGTATTACCTTTACTTTTGGTTCTATCTTTTATCTCTTAGAATTTGGTATTAATAAGAACCTAGATTCCTATTTAGATGCCCTCTATTGGGCATTGGTTACTATATCTACTGTAGGATATGGAGATATAGCACCTGTGACATCAATGGGTCAATTGATTTCTATGTTTGGTATTG
This sequence comes from Sulfurovum sp., assembly GCA_030949325.1. GTDB lineage: Bacteria > Campylobacterota > Campylobacteria > Campylobacterales > Sulfurovaceae > Sulfurovum. The sequence continues at coordinate 2,615 of JAUZSQ010000115.1, read as the reverse complement.
TCTTTGGTATTGCTATGATTTCTTTTGTGACTTCTGTGATGGTCTCTGCTTTTTCTGAACGTTTTGATACCTTGCGTAACCAAGATAATATTAAACATAGCAACAAAATGAAAAATGTGGTGATTATACATGGCTATGGACATTTGGGTGCTACTATTGCGAGAAAACTCAAACAAAATACGAAGTATGAACCTGTCATTATAGAGAGTGATACACTTAAAGCCAAAGCGATATCAGAAGAGGGTTACAAAGTGATTCACGCTGATGGTTCGAGTGCTAGTATTATCCAGAGGCTCTATCATAGGGACAATATCTCTGCGATGCTGACACTGACCTCTTCTGATATTGATAATATATATTTTATCCTAAATGCCAAGTCTGTGTATGCTAAATCTGTAGTATATGCGAGGATGAATCATGGTAAACTACAGTTACAATACGAGGCAACGAAAGTCAATGGAAGTATTGAGCCTCATCGGGTCATCAATGAAAAGGCAGAAGCTTATCTCAGTAAATATGCTAAAGCAGAGAATAAATCTGTCACTTTCTTGGGATATATTCCGAAAAGTCGTGCTGTTTGTCAAGCCTTACAAGCTATAGGCATAGAGACTGTGGTGTATGAAGTAGATGAAACACATTTATTACAAGCCCAAGAAGATGGCTGTAACACTGTTATAGCGATGCCCAATACCGAACATATTATGCCCACACTAGAAAATACGATTGTCGTATGTGCCATGAAGGATGATGCGATTAATGTGTATTATAGTATCACTTTACGAGCCAATGGATTTAGTGATAAAATTGTAGCACTCTCTGATAGCAAAGAAGACAATCGCAAACTATTCTTAGCAGGGGTGAGTAAAATATTTGATATGTATGAAGAAAGTGCCAATCAATTTATAGAAATGATTGAACATCATGATAAGGAGAAAAAGATATGAAAATAGCCATTATTGGTGCAGGGAAATGGGGACAAGCACTCTACCATGCCTATAGTCAAAAGAATGAAGTGGTCATTACTTCTAGGCATATCAAAGACATAGAAAACTTTGTCTCCATGGATGAAGCCTTAGGGTATGAATACCTAATCATCGCCATACCTGCACAGTTTATTAGAGGATGGTTAGAAGCGTACTTTATAGATAAAGGACAGTCTATTTTGGTAGCATCCAAAGGCATAGAGACAAGCACGGGAGCCTTTTTGAATGAAGTCTATACCCAATATATCAAGGCCGAACGCTTAGCCTTTATCTCTGGACCTTCTTTTGCTACAGAGGTACAGCAATCCTTGCCTACAGCACTCAAAATATCCTCAGTCAATAGCATTTTGGCACAAAGGTATGCAGATGCCTTACCTTCTTTTATCAAAGGCTATATTAGTGATGATGTCGTAGGTGCAGAAGTCTCAGGTGCCTATAAAAACGTCATAGCCATTGCCAGTGGTGTCTGTGATGGTTTGGCACTAGGCAACAACGCAAGAGCAGCCCTTATCTCTAGGGGATTGGTAGAGATGACACGTTTTGGTGAAGTCTTTGGTGCAAAGATGGAAACATTTCTCTCCTTAGGAGGAGCTGGAGACCTTTTCCTCACAGCATCATCCACACTCTCACGTAACTATAGAGTAGGCTTAGGATTAGCCGAAGGCAAGAGTATGGACGAAATACTAGAAGCCCTAGGAGAAGTAGCAGAAGGTGTACCCACAGCCAAAGCCTTACACAAAATCGCCACAGACAAAGGCATCTACCTCCCCATTGCCCATGAAGTCTATGCCATGATAGAAGAAGGCAAAGACCCCTTAGAAAGTGTGCAGGATTTGTTGAAGTAGTCATAGATCTTGTATAATAAATGAAAGGTAAATTATGTCCGAACTAGAAAGAATTGAACAACTAGAAAAAGAGATTAGAGAGCTAAAGGGCTTGAATGAGGAGGGTATTCCTACCTATAGTTTTAGTAAAATTACAGATAATGAACTCAAAAAATTAGTAGATATAAAAAAATCTTTTAAAAATGATATATTTGATTTATGGTTAAACAATACTATAAATATATCAAGTGAAAATGTTAAGTTTTTAGTAAGGTTATTAAGTAAATATGGAAATTTTTTAAAAGGATTTAAAGAAGAAACGCTCAAAGCAAATTTTATTATTCCTATCATAAATAGAGTAGATTTTCAATCAATAGAATATGAAATTTCAGGTTTTTATGAAGATGTTATTTTATATGAAACAGATAAATTTATCTTTAATGGTACCACTGACTTTACAATATCCAAAGGCTTAGAATATTCTGAAAAACCATATTTTTTTATACAAGAGTTTAAAAAAGGTAAAGTAAATACAGACCCCGAACCACAACTACTAGCCGAACTTATTTCGGCGATTGAACTGAATCATGATATTTCTATGCGAGGGGCATACATAGTAGGAGCTATTTGGAATTTTGTGATTTTAGAAAAGTTGGGTAAAGATAAATATCAATATTTTGTAAGTGAAAATTATGACTCTTCTAAGATAGGAGATTTAAAAGGGATTTATCGGAATTTGGTTTTTGTTAAGGATGAGATTATTGAGAGGGTGAAGAGGGAGAATGCAGAATGAGCTAAGACGCATAGG
>JAUZSQ010000114.1 GCA_030949325.1 Sulfurovum sp. | reverse complement strand
GGTGATATTATTTTCTAAAAAGCTTCTAAAGATTGCCTACTGTACGCCACTATCCACGCATATACAATAAAAACACTCAATACAATTAAATGCAATGTTGAAGACCATAAGAACAATGCATTATAACTAGCATTACTCCTATATACGCAAGAGGAACAACAAAGGGAACATAAACGAAAAATAATATGCTAAAAAGGAAAAGTATAATACTCCTAGAAGAAACCACAATCACCACAGGTACAGAAGCAAATAAAAAAATTGTAAGTATAAAACTATTTATCATATTTTACTATTTCTACTAATTAAGCACTCACGACATTATATTTTCTTGAAGTAGCTGATTTAATCCATGCTGTATTTCGTGGAGGTGCGATACTAATAACTTTTCCATTTATTATTTTTAATGCCATAACCAATCCTTCATACTCTTACATTGAAATTATGTAACCCCCATAATAACCCCACCAACCCCTAAGAAATCCTAACTACCCCATCATCACTTACATTCCAAGGTAACAACGCTTCAATATCTCTACCATCCCTTTGGTAATAAGGAAACTCAGTCATAAGATACTTCAAATAGTGATATGGTTCCAATCCATTCGCCTTTGCAGTTTCAATAATAGTATACCAAGTAGCAATAGCCTCAGCACCTTTAACAGATGTAGCAAATAACCAATTCTTCCTACCAAGTACCATAGGTCTTATATGGTTCTCTGCTCCATTGTTATCTATATTGAGTCTGCCATCGGTGAGATAGACTTCTAACTTAGCAAATTGATTATTAAGATACACAAATGCTTTAGCAATAGCCCCAGCAAGTTCTTGTGCTTTATAGAACTTTGTGTTAATCCATTCTCTTATGGTGTTGATGATAGCTTGAGATTTCTCTTTTCTGATGAGTAGTTTTTTATCAGGAGGGTCATCTTTGATTTCTCTTTCTATTTTATAGAGTTTTTGTATAAGTATTATGGCTTCTTGTGCATAACGCTTACTTTCTAGGTCACTGACTCCTGATTTGACTATATCTGCAAACTTTCTCCTCGCGTGAGCCCAACACGCTAAATGTGTCATATCATTTGTTTGGACTGTAGCATTATATCCAGCATATCCATCTGTTTGGAGATAGCCATTAAAACCTTTAAAGAGTTCAGAGGCTACTACGGCACTTCTATTGTTGGCATAGTGCATATAGACTACTTTATATTTATCCATTCCTACACCTAGCCATATATAGGATTTCTTCGTTGCTTTGCTTTTGTGTGCATTCACCACTTGTAGTGTAGTCTCATCTGCTTGTATATATTCATACCTTTCTACACAACTAACTCAAAAGAAAAAGTGCTATTATACAAGTAAAAGAAAAGACATGAATAAAAGACTAAAAAAAGATATGAGAAGTTAGTAAGAGGTGAGATGAATACAAAACATAGAAGCCAAAGTGGAATGAACCTAGTATTAGAGACTGATGGATGGAGTCAAGTTCAAGCGTCATGGCGATTTTATAATAATGAAGAAGTAACAATTCCCTCACTCAATGACCCCATCATAGAAGAAGTGGTAGAGCAAAGTAACAAAAGAGCAGGTAACTATACCTTGGTAGCCTATGATTGGTCACATTTAGACTATAAAAAGCATACAAAGAAAGAGGAACTTGTGACTAAGAATAAGAAAGGGAATGCGAAACAGATAGGGTATGATTTGCAAGGTTCATTGGCAATGGATGAGAAAGGAAATCCTTTGGGTGCCTTAGCCCAAAACTTGGCAACAAGTGAGAAGATATACTCCACTTATGATAGCAATATTGATACAGACTTAACGCATTTAGAGGAGTTGGTTCAAAGAACTAAATACATACGAGAAAATTATAAGTTTGAAAAAGAGTTGGTTGATATTATTGACAGAGAAGGAGATAGTGTAGCCTTAATGAGAGAGTATGAAGCCAATGGTTGGTGCTATCTGATTCGAGCTAAATCAAATCACAAAGTTTACCTGCCTGACGAGGATAGAGAGGTAAAACAAGGAGATTTGGCAAAAGAATTAACGCTAGGAAGCTACCTTAAAACCATTAAATATAAAGTGGATAAAAAGATGCAAAAGGTGAAGATTAAAATGTACCCCAAAGTCAAGACCAATAAAATCCAATTCCTTATTCCACCTCAGGATGCTACATCTAGTAACATTTCCCTACTCTGAAATACCTGATTATTCACCCCTTTAAAATACATTTCATCAGGAGTAGCATAGTCCAAAGTTTGATGAAGTCTTTCTGTGTTGTAAATATTGATATACTTTCCTATCCCCGTTCTAGCTTCTTTGATGGTCGAGTAGCTTTGAGGATAAACATCTTCATATTTAAGTGACCTCCAAAATCGTTCAATTACAATATTGTCAGTCGCTCTTCCTTTTCCATCCATTGAAATAGAAATATTGTTATCAACTAATATTTGAATATGCTCTTTTGCTGTATATTGAGAACCTTGGTCTGTGTTAAATATCTCAGGTTTATCATACTTCTCCAAGGCTTCTTTCAGTACCCCAGTTGTGAGTGATACATCCATCGTATTTGAGAGCTTCCAAGAGAGTATCTTTTTGGTGTTCCAATCAATGACTGCAGCCAAATAGACAAAGCCTTTGTCCAATTTGATATAGGTAATATCGGTACTCCAAACTTGATTGGGTTTATCAATCAACCACTTGATTTTTATCATTCTTAAATGCCTTCAATAAATATGGATATTTCTGATGCTCTTTATTGGCTATGGTTGTCTTAGGCTTCGGATATAAGGCGATGATACCCATGAGCTTCATTGCAGTCCTAACCTTCTTTCGTCCGATGGTAAAGCCAAATCTACCTAACAGTTTTATGCACTCTTCTATGTCCATAATAGGGATACTTTGTATAGATTTTATCTATCACATTGAGTATCTCTTGACCTGTATCACTACTGAATGGTACTACTGCTTTATAATAGATTGAACTCTTAGGAATACTCAATAGTTTTAGCTGTGTATTTTTGGATATTTCAAGCCCAGTTTCCAGTAGTTCTTTTCTACTTTTAGAGGATACCGAGCTTTTTAGCTTTCCCACGACGAAGTCTCTTTCTACTATCACTTCACCCAGCTTTTTTGAAGTTGCATCTTCTCTCTTTCAAGAGTTTCAATCTGTTCTTTATACTCTTTTGACCACTGCACTTTTATCAAATGCTAGTGAAGCATTTTCTAAAAATTGCTTTTTCCAATTTTGGAGACTCTTAGGTAAAACTTCATAACTACTGGCTATCTCATTGAGGGTCCTTTCTTCTCTCAGAACTTCCACTACTAATTTGGCTTTATACTCTGCACTATATGTTTTTCTTTTTCTACTCATTTTATACCCCTTGCTTTATTATTTATATTTTAGCATTTTATTGCTTTTTTGGAATAATGATTTACTTTTTTTGGTGCTGGTTATGGGGTACATTATAGATATTTGTCAATGAAATAGAAGTGAATATACGAAGAGATGCCACCAAATCAGTACTTGACGAGGACGGTAAGCGAAAAACTATCTTCACAGCAGGAGAGAGTATTAAGGCAAGGTTTGTGGTGGAGAGATTGGTTGATGAAGACAATAATATTGTTGCCCAATGGATGCTTTGAGCAATGTTCCCAAAGAGGTCACAGCCACAACTATGTGGTACTTGGTATTATCATAGATGGAAAATAGAAAGCTATTTTAAACTTCTAAAATCTTCTGGATTTAATCTTGAAAGTTGGCAACAAGAAACTCCAATGGCTCTGTTTAGAAGACTTCTTGTGGTCTCCTATGCTACATTGTTTGTTTGGAAGATTGAGCGTTCGGAAGAAAAAAATGCTCCTGCTGTTAGAAAGTTTTTAGTGCAACTCTCAGGACGACTTATTGAAAAGAACAAAGAATTTACAACACCTGCTTTACTATCAGGTCTTTGGGTTTTTATGAAGATGATGAATGTTTTAGATCTACGATGTTGAGGCTCTTTTGCCTTTAAAGAGCAAATCGGGATATGATGGGCATGGAACTTTTTGAGTTGTGTAGAAAGGTATGTATATATTCATTCTCTAACAATACCTTAGCCAAAAACCCCC
>JAUZSQ010000113.1 GCA_030949325.1 Sulfurovum sp. | reverse complement strand
TTATCGGCGATGGGAGGCTTGACTTCCAGGTTCGGAATGGAGCTGGGTATGACCCTCCCTCTAGCCCCACCACTAAGAGAGATAAAGACACTCGATGTGTGCTTATCTCTCTAAGCTTAAAGCTTTGAGATTACTTAGTATTGTTAAGAGTCTGACGTTCAAGTGTTTAGCTTGATGAGTGTTGCTTTGGTAAATTACAATCTTACAAGAAGTTTTCACTTATTAGGTGTTTAATGCACTTAATAAGGTAGTACCTATTAGAAGAATAAAGTAAATACAAACGATCTATTAGTACTGGTCAGCTAAATGTCTTTCAACACTTACACACCCAGCCTATCAACGCAGTAGTCTTCTGCGGATCTTCAGGGAAGATTCATCTTGGAGTTGGCTTCCCGCTTAGATGCTTTCAGCGGTTATCTCATCCGAACGTAGCTACCCAGCGATGCCCTTGGCAGGACAACTGGTACACCAGTGGTTCGTTCACCCGGTCACTCTCGTACTAGGGGCAACTCTCCTCAATCTTCCAACGCCCACGGCGAATAGGGATAGAACTGTCTCACGACGTTCTGAACCCAGCTCGCGTACCACTTTAAACGGCGAACAGCCGTACCCATGAGGACCTGCTTCAGCCCCAGGATGTGATGAGCCGACATCGAGGTGCCAAACCTCCCCGTCGATGTGAGCTCTTGGGGGAGATCAGCCTGTTATCCCCGGCGTACCTTTTATCCTTTGAGCGATGGCCCTTCCACACAGAACCACCGGATCACTATGACCGACTTTCGTCTCTGCTCGACATGTACGTCTCGCAGTTAAGCTGGCTTGTACCATTATACTCTGCTATCGATTTCCAACCGATATGAGCCAACCTTTGTAAGCCTCCGTTACTCTTTAGGAGGCGACCGCCCCAGTCAAACTACCCACCAGACATTGTCCTCCTTGGGGATAACCCAAGCAAGTTAGCAATCAGAATATATAAGGGTGGTATCTCAAGGATAGCTCATCTACAACTAGCGTCATAGAATCAAAGCCTCCCACCTATCCTGCACAAATATATCCCAATTGCAGTGTCAAGCTATAGTAAAGGTGCACGGGGTCTTTCCGTCTTGCCGCGGGTAGGAGGAATTTTCACCTCCACTACAATTTCACTGGATCCTGGTTGAGACAGCTCCCATCTCGTTACGCCATTCATGCAGGTCGGTATTTAACCGACAAGGAATTTCGCTACCTTAGGATAGATTATAGTTACGGCCGCCGTTTACTTGGGCTTCGATCAAGAGCTTCGTTCCGAAGAACTAACCCCATCAATTAACCTTCAAGCACCGGGCAGGCGTCACACCTTATACATCCTCTTACGAGTTAGCAAAGTGCTGTGTTTTTGATAAACAGTCGGGAGGGACTCTTTGTTGCAACCTCTTCCGCTTTTGAGAGTAAATCTCTATACAGAAGTAGGCACACCTTATTCCGAAGTTACGGTGCTAGTTTGCAGAGTTCCTTAACCAGGGTTCTTCCACGCGCCTTAGAATACTCATCTCACCCACCTGTGTCGGTTTACGGTACGGGCAACTAATAATACACTTAGAGGCTTTTCTTGGCACGACGGTATCAACGATTCAAATCTTGTTCCGAAGAACGTCAATCTGCCTGTCAGGTCTCGAAAACAGCCGGCGGATTTTCCTATCCAGCTTATCTACACCCTTCGAGCCACTATTCCATCAGTGACCTCGTTTAACCCTATGCGTCCCCCCATTGTACTAAATTACTAGTTGGTATTGGAATATTAACCAATTTGCCATCGCTTACCCCTTTCGGACTCAGCTTAGGGCCGACTAACCCTACATTGACGAGCATAGTGTAGAGGCCGCTGGGTTTTCGGCGAACGGGATTCTCACCCGTTTTCTCGCTACTCATCGCCTGCATGCTCACTTCTAGCCGCTCCACCACTCCTCACCGGTATGGCTTCAATGCTGACTAGAACGCTCTCCTACCACGCACAATAAATTGTGCATCTACAGCTTCGGTGTCTAATTTAGCCCCGTTATATCTTCGGCGCAGAATCGCTAGACCAGTGAGCTGTTACGCTTTCTTTAAAGGATGGCTGCTTCTAAGCCAACCTCCTGGTTGTCTAAGCAACTCCACATCCTTTTCCACTTAATTAGAACTTTGGGACCTTAGCTGGTAGTCTGGGCTGTTTCCCTCTCGATCATGGATTTTATCACCCACAACCTGACTGCCATGAATTCACATGAGGTATTCGGAGTTTGACTGGGTTTGGTGCCTGTGGTATGGACCTAGCTCAATCAGTCGCTCTACCCCCTCATGTTTCGAACATGACGCTATACCTAAATATATTTCGGAGAGAACCAGCTATCACTAAGTTTGATTGGCCTTTCACCCCTATCCACCGGTCATCGGAGAAGTTTTAAACCTTCACCCGTTCGGTCATCCACTAGCTCTTACACCAGCTTCAACCTGCCCATGGATAGATCACTTAGTTTCGGGTCTACAGCAACTAACTATCGCCCTATTAAGACTCGCTTTCGCTACGGCTTCTCGTTTGATTAACCTTGCTAGTCACCATAACTCGCAGGCTCATTATGCAAAAGGCAGTCCATCACCCTGCGTATAGCATAGGGCTCTGAATGATTGTAGGCAGATGGTTTCAGGTTCTATTTCACTCCGCTCACTGCGGTTCTTTTCACCTTTCCCTCACGGTACTGGTTCACTATCGATCTAGAAGTAGTATTTAGCCTTGGAAGGTGGTCCTCCCATATTCAGTCAGGGTTTCACGTGTCCCGACCTACTCGAATAGTCTAAGATTAGTTGTCGTTTACGGGACTATCACCCTCTACGGTCAAGCATTCCAGCTTATTCTACTAACACCTCTAAGATTTTAGGGCTGTTCCCATTTCGCTCGCCGCTACTAAGGGAATCTCGGTTGATTTCTTTTCCTGTGGGTACTGAGATGTTTCACTTCCCCACGTTCGCTCTCTCGAAAGAGTAATATGATTCGCACCATATTGGGTTGCCCCATTCGGACATCCAAGGATCAAAGCTTTTTGGCAGCTCCCCCTGGCTTTTCGCAGCCTAATACGTCCTTCATCGCCTCTTCTAGTCTAGGCATCCACCATCTGCCCTTAGATAAATTTAACTTTATTCTAAGGTACTACCTTATTAAATGCAAATAAGTCATCTTTTATCATATTACTATGATATTGTATGGTTTAGTTGTTTGTAATAAGTTTGAAGTTCTTACACTTCCTCATTTTTTTAAGAGTTTGTTCTCTTTTGAGTTTCTTGCACATGAAAGATATTAATCTTAAAGAATACATTCTTCTTGACTAATATGTTTATGTTAAATTGTAATTTATTGTAAAACTTTCGTTTGCAACATTACGTTAGACTCTTAACAATATTAAGTTAAATAACTTTAGGTAAAACCTAATATAAAGACTCTTTTAAATATTTATATTAAACTTCTTCCATCACTTCTTTCGAAATGGTGGAGAATAACGGGATCGAACCGATGACCTCCTGCGTGCAAAGCAGGCGCTCTCCCAGCTGAGCTAATTCCCCAGGGATTTAGTTATGTCAAAGATCTAATAATCTTTGACAACCAAACATAAGTTTTTGATTAAACAAATTAAACAAATCACGTCTTATTGTGTTGTTGAAGATGCACTGTGAGGTTACATCTTCTATACTCTGAAAGGAGGTGATCCAACCGCAGGTTCTCCTACGGTTACCTTGTTACGACTTCACCCCAGTCGCTAATTCCACCGTGGAGGGTAGCCAGTTTAGCTTCCCCGCTTCGGGTGAAATCAACTCCCATGGTGTGACGGGCGGTGAGTACAAGACCCGGGGAACGTATTCACCGTAGCATAGCTGATCTACGATTACTAGTGATTCCAGCTTCATGTAGTCGAGTTGCAGACTACAATCCGAACTGAGATTGGGTTTATAGATTTGCTCCACCTCACGGTATCGCGTCTCACTGTCCCAACCATTGTAGCACGTGTGTTGCCCTAGCCGTAAGGGCCATGATGACTTGACGTCGTCCTCACCTTCCTCCTCCTTACGAAGGCAGTCTCACTAAAGTCCTCGGCCGAACCGTTAGTAACTAGTGACGAGGGTTGCGCTCGTTGCGGGACTTAACCCAACATCTCACGACACGAGCTGACGACAGCCGTGCAGCACCTGTAAATTAGCTCCCGAAGGCACTCCAACATCTCTGTCGGATTCTAAAATATGTCAAGGCTAGGTAAGGTTCTTCGCGTATCTTCGAATTAAACCACATGCTCCACCACTTGTGCGGGTCCCCGTCTATTCCTTTGAGTTTTAATCTTGCGACCGTACTCCCCAGGCGGAATGTTTAATGCGTTAGCTGCATCACCGAAGACACTAGGCCCCCGACGACTAACATTCATCGTTTACTGCGTGGACTACCGGGGTATCTAATCCCGTTTGCTCCCCACGCTTTCGCGCCTCAGCGTCAGTAGTGTTCCAGAAGATTGCCTTCGCTTTTGGTATTCCTAGTTATCTCTACGGATTTTACCCCTACACAACTAATTCCATCTTCCTCTCCCACACTCTAGCTAAATAGTTTTGGATGCAGTTCTACGGTTGAGCCGTAGGCTTTCACATCCAACTTAAATAGCCGCCTGCGCGCGCTTTACGCCCAGTGATTCCGAGTAACGCTTGCACCCTCCGTATTACCGCGGCTTGCTGGCACGGAGTTAGCCGGTGCTTATTCATATGGTACCGTCATTATCTTCCCATATAAAAGGAGTTTACGCACCGAAATGTGTCATCCTCCACGCGGCGTTGCTGCATCAGAGTTTCCTCCATTGTGCAATATTCCCCACTGCTGCCTCCCGTAGGAGTCTGGACCGTGTCTCAGTTCCAGTGTGGCTGATCATCCTCTCAGACCAGCTAGGCGTCATTGGCTTGGTAGGCTTTTACCCTACCAACTACCTGATACCATATAGTCTCATCTCTTAGCGAAAAAAACATTTCCCTTTTACTATTAAAATAAAAGGAGTATGAGGTATTAGCTACCATTTCTAGTAGTTATCCCTCTCTAAGAGGCAGATTAACTATACATTACTCACCCGTCCGCCACTCGACAGCCAGTACAAGTACTGCTGTTTCCGTTCGACTTGCATGTGTTAAGCACGCCGCCAGCGTTCACTCTGAGCCAGGATCAAACTCTCCATTAAAAATGGACAAATTTAATCATTTGTCAGAATCACTTATTGTATTTCTATAATAAGCTTTTCTTTGTCCTAGTTTTTTGAAAACTAGTAAAATTAAAACTCAAATAGACGTTGATTTGTTTACTTATATTTGGTTGTCAAAGATCACGCAATAACACTCTCTCTAACCACTTGTTAGATGTCCATGTGTTGTTGGACGCGTATTATAGCACTTATCCCCTCCCCTGTCAAGGGTTTAGCTGAAATTCTTTTGAATTTAGTGAAATTTGTTCTACTCCTCCAATTAAGTAGGTTTTTACTTACATTAACATATAATAATTAAACATATTCTCTCATTAAAGGTATATCATGCGTATTTTGTTCATTATTTTTTCTATCACTATATTATTTACTGCTTGTACCAAACAACCTTTAGCCTATTCTAAAGAAATAGCGACCGAAAAAAAAATACAATCGAATCAGTATCGGGCAAAAGAAGCACAAAATGAATACAAACAATTACAAGCACAGCGTGAAAAAGAGTAGGATTTTCTATTAACCTTAGATTAATCTCTATCTACTATACTCTGAATATTATACTAATAATAAAGGAATATTATGGCTTTATATGATAGAGATTATACTTCAGCAGAAGCTGAATCTGTTCAAGAAGGTGCTTCCGTTGCGTTTATGAAAAAAACCTATCAGCTGATGGGTGCGAGTATGATTGCAGCTGCTGCTGGGGCATTTGTGACTATGCCTTATGCCGTAGTAGTGCAAGAATATAAATGGTTTATATTTGGTGCAGAGCTACTCATACTCTTTTTTGGTCTCAGTATGTCAAGAGGTAAGCCTGGTCTTAACCTAGCTATGCTTTTCTTGTTTACCTTTTTAACGGGTGTGTCACTGGTACCTTTATTGGCTTCATTTATTGGCATGGGTAATGGTGCAATGATTGGTAATGCTTTTTTTGATGACTTCTATACTCTTTGGTGCATTAAGTATCTTTGCTATCAACAGTAAAACAGACTTTTCAAGCTGGGGTAAGCCACTCTTTATTACAATGATTGTAGTGTTTATAGCTTCATTAATCAATATATTCATATTACAAAGTCCAATCATGCATGTGATTATTACAGCAGGTATTCTCTTGTTATTCTCAGTCATGACCATTTATGATACACAAAATATTGCCAATGGTGCCTATGATTCACCCGTCGATGCAGCAGTATCCTTATATATTAACTTTTTAAATATGTTTACGGCTATGCTTCAACTTCTTGGTATTTTTAGTAAAGATGATTAATCACTACTAAGAGAACGTCCTTGGATAAAGAGTACTTCAAACTCTAAATAATCCAAGGGGGTACTCCCGTAATAATACTTTACTCTCTTTAAAACTCAATCGCTTCTCTCCTCCACTGACACCACTTCGTTTGATATACCTAAATAACTCTCGCGTAGTATCAAAATACAAACGATAAGTCTTCAATTCAAACGTACTCTCATAATATTTTGAGACTACTTCTTTGATTGATGCTTCTGTATAAATAGGTGAAGAGAGTTTTGCATATTGATGTAACGTTTTGAAAGTATTAGAAGTAAAAAGTGCTACATGTATCACAGGTGCTATATCTGCAATAGATGCCATAGTAAAATCTAGATTTTCACTCCATTGCAAAGCAGAAGAAGAGAGAAATATATCTTCTTTTCCTAAGTCTATATGAGTAAAAGCTTCTGTGGTATTAAAGTTTGCACATCGTTTTTCTATATACGCCTTCGTAGGATGTAAAGAGAGCATTTCGACAGAGGAATCAATAGCAATATATTTCGCTATATCAAAGGAAGCATCATTTATATGTTTATACACTTCCCCACTCCCACAACCCATATCAACAAGGGTATGAAAGCTTCTCTTTTCTAAGGTTTCTACCAAATACTTGGCTACTTGAGACTGAATAATATTATAGTTTTGATACGAAGAAGCAAAACGTGAAAACTCTCTTATCACTTTTAATGTAGAATCTTGTTGCTTTGACACTATTGCTTCCTCTTCATCACTATTTCAATATTTTTTAGGTATAATTTCAGCAAATTATACCCAAATATTTGTTTGGAATTACTCAAAACTAAAAGAGGCATACATGACATCAACACTTTTAATTGTGCAAATCGTACTCGCACTTGCAATTACCATTGCTGTACTACTACAAAAAAGCTCTAGTATTGGGCTAGGTGCCTATAGTGGAAGCAATGAATCCGTATTTGGAGCAAAAGGACCTACAGGATTTCTTGCTAAGTTTACCTTTACTCTTGCGTTTGCATTTGTGATAAATACCTTGGCTCTTGGTTATGCCTATACGTCTTCTAACAGTGCGTCCGTTACAGATACACTTACCCAAAGTCAGACCTCTGTTCCTTCAGCCCCTATGGCACCTTCTGTACCTACAGAAACTATAGAAACCAATAATACTACCCTTTAGGAGAAAGCAATGCTAAATGACATTTTAGAACAAACAACAGTAAATATGGGAAAAAGTATTGATTCCCTCAAAAGAGATTTTTCTAGCCTTAGAACAGGAAGAGTCACCACGGGTATTGTAGATAATATCAGAGTCGATTATTATGGTACTATGACAGCCCTCACACAAGTGGGAAATGTCATCACTACAGATGCTACCACTATTAGTATTACCCCTTGGGAGAAATCACTCCTTCCTGTTATAGAAAAAGCTATACAAGAAGCCAATATTGGTGTCAATCCGAACAATGATGGAGACTTTATTAAGCTCTTTTTCCCTCCTATGACTGCTGAACAACGTCAAGGTATTGTCAAACAAGCCAAAGGTATGGTAGAACATGCCAAAGTGTCTATTAGAAATGTCAGAAAAGATGCCAATGACAAAATCAAAAAACTTGAAAAAGAAAAAGATATAAGTGAAGATGAGTCTAAGAAAGCACAAGATACCGTACAAAAAACAACTGATGATTTTGTAGTAAAAGTAGATGAAACTTTTAAAACGAAAGAAACTGATATTTTAAAGGTCTAAGATATGAATGTCGAACAAGTCTATAAAGATGCCAATGCCCTTTTAGATGGGCACTTTTTACTTGCTAGTGGCAATCACTCAAGTCAGTACCTTCAAAGTGCCAAAGTCATGGAATACCCTCACAAAGCTTCCCAACTTACCAATGCCTTAGCCTCAATGATACGTGATGCCCAAATAGAAGTAGATACTATTTGTGCACCTGCCTTAGGTGGAGTCTTGACAGGCTATGAACTTGCTCGTTCTTTACAGGTTCGTTCTATCTTTGTAGAGAAAAAAGAAGGTGGTATGCAATTGCGTCGTGGGTTTACTGTAAGCAAAGGTGAGAGAATCATCATCTGTGAAGATATTATTACCACAGGGGGTTCTGCACTCAAAGCCTTTGATGCTATTGAAGCCTTAGGTGGCAAAGTCGTGGCTTTTGCCTCACTTGCCAACAGAGGTTTTTGTAAAAGAATCAAAGGTGCAAGTACTAGTAAGTCAGAATGTGCCTTACCCAAAGATATTCCACTCTTTGCCTTAGATGACTTTAGCTTTGAGATGTATGCTCCCAAAGATTGTCCTCTATGTAAAGCAGGCCATAGCCCTGCGATTAAACCTGGAAGTCAAGGATAAAAATCTTTATCCTTTGGGTGCTAGAGTATCAGGTTCTGGATCTACATTCGGTCTAGGTGGTATGGGATTACCTCGTTCATTGGGGTTAGTATTCGTATTAGGCTTCGTTTGTTTCCCTATTTTTTTGACTATGGGCTTAGTAATCCCTTGCACCAAAAAGGTAATAGGCTCTTTCTCTTTTTCTTTAATAAATACCAAGACTTTATCTTCTTGATGATACACATCAAAAATTTCAATATGTTTCATTACAGGATTGACTTCTACTCTATCATCTAAGCGTGTAGGCAGTGTATAGTTATTGCCTTCTACTCGTGCTAGGGTCTGCTCTTTTTTTAAGACAAGCCAACATACTTTCGCTACAGAAAGTCCATAGAGAGAATTGCCCGTAGATTCTATACACAACCTAGTAAAATCATCTCTTTTTATCGTAATATTTCCATCTGAATTGAGGATATCAAGGTACAATACTTTCGATGCCTTTGTGATTTTTTTGGCTTTTTGTAAATAGCTATATAGATGTGCATTAGAATCTCGCATCATCTTAACTGTAGAAAAAAGTGCCACAATCACAATCCCCAAAAGGGCGATAGAAATGAGTACTTCTATTAAAGTAAACGCTTTTTTGGTATTATACACAAGAGCATACATGCTTATCCATCCATAATACCCACACGTACTGCTTCTTCATAACTTGTAGTCCCAGCTATTAGCATTTCTCTAAGCTTATCTGCAATCGTTAACATACCTCGTTTTTTCATGGATTCACGGACTTGAAAATCGTTAAACCCATCTTTCATCATCTCTTTGACTTGGTCATCAATAATAAAGAGTTCTCCAATGGCTTGTCTGCCTTTATAGCCTGTAAAGTCACAGACTTTACATCCTACAGCTTTAAAGTAGCTAGTATTTGTAGGGATGTCTAACTCTTCTAGTGTAGCAGGAGCCAATGAGGTCGGCTCTTTACATTCTACACACAATTTTCTAGTCAGACGCTGTGCCAAAACACCCAAAAGCGTAGAAGAGATAAGAAAATTTTCAATCCCCATATCCATCAAACGACTCAACGAAGAGGTTGCATCATTGGTATGTAGGGTAGAGAGCAGTAGATGCCCTGTAAGGGCTGAACGCAAGGCAATATCTGCTGTCTCAGAATCTCGAATCTCTCCCACCATAATAATATCAGGGTCTTGTCTCAAAATAGAACGTAAACCTGCGGCAAAAGTCAAACCTACTTTGGTATTGACCTGTATTTGAGAAATATTATCAGCATTATATTCCACAGGGTCTTCTACGGTAATAATATTTTTATCAGGCGTAGAAATATGTTGCATACAAGCATGAAGTGTAGTAGATTTACCCGACCCCGTAGGACCTGTAACCAGTATCATACCATGGGCATGATTAAGTAGTTTATAGAGATTAACCGTAATATCTTCGGTAAATCCCAAAGACTCCAAGGTAGGGATATGTTCACTTTGTGAAAGGATACGCATCACCACCCTCTCTCCATGATAAGTCGGTAAAATAGACACCCGCACATCTATACTTTTCTTGGCAATACTCAGTTGCGTACGCCCATCTTGAGGTACACGTTTTTCAGAAATATCAAGATTGGAGATAACTTTAATACGGTTAATCACCAAAGCAATAATACTTTTGTCTAAATCAAGATGCTTTTTTAAGGCACCATCCATACGTAAACGTACTTCTCCCTTACGTTCGTTACTTTCAATGTGAATATCACTCGCTCCCTTTTGAAGGGCTTGAAAGAAAAGGGAATTGACCAATTTAATAATAGGCGCAGAGTCCTCATTAGAGAGTAAATCTTGTGAATTACGAATAAATTCGAGTAAATCACCTTCGACTTCTATCAGCTCATCTGATACACCCGCTATTTCTTCAAAGTCTGAGCCTGTTTGAATCTCCAAAAACTTATTATTAAGCCTCTCAAAACTCTCTAAATCCAATACATTAATAGGATAAGCCAGTGAAAGTTTGGAAAAATAGTTCAGTCCTTCTGTAAGCCGTTCTTCTGTCATAATCGCAGTAGCAATACCATTAATCTTAGAAAATAATACCGCATGTTTTATTGCTAATTTATGATTAATTTCCTCTTCCCATAGAGGTTCAAGGTTCACATCTTGAAGTTGAGGAAAATACATTAGTCATCACCAAAGAGCAATGCTTGGTGATTATTGACAATACTATCATTACTGCTTATATTTGTACTTTCTACTTGAATAACCTTATCTTCGCTAGTCTTACTATGATAAATACGTCCTCTCGAACCTACTTCTGTAACCTTTACTTCTTCAACTTTTACTTTTTGCACCTGCTCTTTGGTTTGAGGTACAGCACGAATACGTCCTGCGGCTGAGCCATTATGCGACTTAAATGCTTTAAGATCTAATGCTTCAAGGTTTTTGCCTACAATTTTATTATATTGTCTTTGTACATCATCCAATTCACTCAATAGGCTTTTGAGTTTTTGTAAATCTGAACTACTTCTTACAATATAAGGAGTAAGATAAATAATGACATTTTGTTCTCTTTCTACATCGGAATTATGGGTAAATAGTAAATCACCAATAATAGGTAACTCGCTTAGATAAGGTATTTTAACTTTTCCATTTCCACCGACTTTTTTAATCAAGCCCCCTAGGATAATCGTCTCTCCATTTCTCACAATAGCATTGGTTTTTACCGTTCGCTTTGTCGTGGTTGGTCTATCTGCAATTTGTTCAGAAGAAGGGTCTAAGTCTTCAATTTCTACCAATATTTCAAGGCTGACCTGATTGTTACTAGAGAGTCTAGGCTGTACGGTTAGGGTCAAACCAATATCTTCTCTCGTATAAGAATTCACAATATTAGAAAGCCCTGCTGTTGATTGCTGACCTTGTGCCAAAATAGACATGGTTTGTCCTATATAAATAGAAGACTCTTTGTTATTGGTACACAAAACAGAAGGCTCGGACAGAAGATTCGCTGCTCCATTTTTTTGCAAAAGGTCTAATTGTGCCCCTAAAGCAAACACTTTATCCGTAGAATCAATCTTAAATGCTGGGCTTGTTTGTTGTATTGAGTTACCATTGTTATCAAGCTGTGTACTCGTTTGACTGCTATTTAAAAATCCTAAAAGTTCTGCTGACATATTGAGTGCCTGACCACCTAAGTTTCCTCCCATAGAAAATAGCCCTGTCGAAGTAATCGCACCACCTTCAAAACCATACTTTAACCCGACTTGTGCTGCCATATTGGTATCAACTTCAATAATTTTGGCTTTGACATACACTTGTGATTTTGGAATATCAATTTTGGCTACCGTTTCACGGATATTTTTAATCTGTTCCCCAGTAGCGAGTAAAATAAGTGCATTACGTTCTACATCAGAAACTACCATCGCTTTGCTAGGAGGTACGCCCCCTTTTTTGGAAGTTTTAATGGCTACAGAGTTCATTTGTGATAGTAATTTAGAAAGGATTTTTTCCATCTCTTCTACGTTTGAATTATTGAGTCTAAGTACATACATTTTTTGAGATTGGTCTTCACCCTCTCTATCTAATTGCTTGATATACTTAATCATACGATTTGCATTATCCGTTTTACCCACTAAGATAATAGAGTTGGTAGATTCATCTTTAAATATATCTACTTTTTCACTCTCAATCGTTTGAGGGAAAAGCTTCTTTGCCATATTTTGAGCATTACTAAATACATCTTTGACCGTCGAATGTTGTAATTCATAAATAATAGACTTTTTCTCTCCACGCTCTTCTACAGCATGGATAATCTTGGCAATTGATTCTAAAGTCTCAGGATAAGCGGTAATAGAAAGCACATTATTTTCTTTAAAGGAAATTACCTTAGCACTTTTGTGTAACAAAGGTTTAATCTTCGCACGAACAACGGCTGCATTGGTGTTATGTAGTGGAAATATCACCGTTGCCATCACACTGCCTGAAATACTACTGCGTACAGGTAATCCTTCTCCTGCGGCATTGGCCGATTTGACTACTTTAAAGTAGTCCCCTTTGTCTACTAAGGTCAAGCCTTTACTAGATAAAATAGAGTTTGCCAAAGAGATTAATCCACTCTTCTTAATCGGCGTTTGTGAAATAAAATTAATCTTACCTTTGAGTTCTGTCTCTATCAACATATTCTTTTTGGTAATTTTGGAAACCATTTCAATAAAGTCTCGTACCTTTAAGTCTCTAAAGTTGACATTGACTTCTTCCTCTTCTACCGCATAAGTATTGACTGACAATACCAATACTACACTCAATACTATATTAATTAATTTCATATTCTAGCTCCATTTCTTCATTCTTTCTTATAATTACTACACTTAAGTTCTCTACATTTTTAATATCTTTATAGAAATTAAATGCTGCGTTGTAACTTGTGAGTTCTTGTCCATTAATCGATTTAATCACATCATGTCGCTTGATACCCAACTTGGCAAAAGGAGAATCTTTACGGATAAAATCAATCTTAAATCCTTTTAAATCCTTGCCCTCTTTGACTTCTTTGATACCCACATTTTTGTAAATATCATCCATGTTTTCAGCATAATGGTCTAAGAGGGAACGGTCTATCATTTTGACTCCCCCTTCATTGGTTACTTCACCCAAAAGTCTTTTCAGATTTTGGTTTTTCTTCTTCTACTGTCTCACTTTTAATATCAAGACTACTTGTAGATTTACCTTTTTTCACTAGCATCACTTTATAGTTTTCATTATTTTTACTAAAGATAGCATAGTTCTTACCCGTACCTTCCAAAATAAAACCATTTACATCTTCACCAATACCCAAGACTTTAGAATTCTTCTTATATAAAATCATTGCAATAGAAGTCTCTTCGTCATTGTATATGCCTAGTAAAGTAAGCTCTTTAATGCTCCCTTGTACCTTAGTAATCACCTTTTTGACTTGGGTAATAGGTGCAGGAACATCTCTAGGGGTGAGTTTGACCTTATAATAGAGGGTCTTACTAGGCTGGTCTTTTTCTTGGTCTATATCTACGGGTGAGAGCCACAACACTTGTACCACAAACCATAGAAGCTTCACAACCAATACAAAGGCCAATACAAAGACGAAGGCTTTTATATTTTCTATCTTAAAAAGATTTTTCATAGGACCATCCTTTTTCACTTTTGACTAACAAAGGTTTAAGCATATCCATCTTCTTTGTCTCTATAAAGTCTATCTTTACCTTTTGTGCATCCAAAGAGACTACGCCTTCTACACTACCAAAAGAACCATTAGCCTGAAGTATCACCATCAAAGGCGAAGTAAGACTATGTGAAAAGTTGAGTATTTTAGTCAATGCTGGTACTTTATTGTGTAAAGCTTCTTCTACTTCAATATTGTGAATCTCCACTGTTGTAAAAAAGAGATAGGTGGAGACTTCTATGGCTTCTATATGTGCCATGGCTATGCCTTTGACATACACCGTCACATCTTTGATGACCAAAGAAAATATCCCTTCTTCTATCTGTGCTTCATTAAAAACAATCTCTTGTGTATAGAGTTGTTTTTCTAGTGTATAATAGAGTTCAGACTTAGGCATAAAAGCCAACAATGAAAACCATAAGAGAAAGACTATAAATAGCGTTTTTTTTACCATTTGCATTTAAACTCCAAGCTATAAGATGCACCTAATTTTTTGATACTTAACTTTTGTATTTCTACACCCAATCGCATAATTTTTTCAACAACTTGATTGAGTTCCCTAGACGATAGATTGCTAAATACTGCTTTGAGTTTTTTACCTCGTCTGTCCCATTTTACTTGAGAAGGAGAAATCATTTTTTGTATTTTATTAAGTTTTTTAATCATTTTTTTATCTCCCCAAACTTTTTTGAGGGCAATAGTCTCTTTGATTTCATACAAAATAGCTTGGCTCTCTTGTCCTGCATTGCCTTCAGAAGAGATGACAGCTTGTTTATAGAAAAAAGCTATAAGCAATACTAAAAAAGCACTCCCTACAATCAATTCACTCTTATATAATTTCCAAGCCATTAAAGCCTACCTTCGATTTTGAGGTTATGTTCCGTTCCCATAGCTGTAGTCATAAAATTCTCTTCTTTTGCCAAGGCTTTTAAACGAGTGGAGACCTCTTTGTCACTGCATTCAAATTGGGCTTCAAACTTTTGTTCATCCATCGTAAGTACCGTCAATGTAGAACCCTTAAAAAGCATACGAGAAAGAGATTTAATCACATCACGTTTGATACGCTCTTTTTTTATCAATCTCTCTATATTTTAGCAAAATATTATTGCGTGTATAAGAACTTTCCAAGGCAGGATACGCTTCTAAAAGTACAAGAATTTCTTCGTCATGTACATGGTCACTGCCACCATAACGAGATGCTTCTACGAGATAAATAGCCATAAACAAGATACAAATAGACGCTATCGTATAGGCTTCATTTAGAGGGATTAAAGTCTTAGACCCTACTTCAAAAGAAACACCTTTTTGAGGAGTTAGTCCTGTATGAATAGACATTCTTCTACTGTGAGGTTCTAGTGCTAATTGGGGTACAATCGTCATCGTACCATACAAGTTTACCAAAGCACTACTCTCTCCCAAGAGTACAGGATCTACAAACGCTTCTAAAGACTGTTCAGCAAAATACATTTTACTTACACGCTCACTCTCTATACCTTTGGAGGTCAAAAATGCTCCAATCATCGTAGTATTATAAGCGATAAAGACCCAAGATTCTGCTTCTTTGCTGACAAAATACGCATACTCTTCTACATCTTCTAATAAGCCTTCAAATAAAGAAGGTGGCTATACGCTTGGCTTGATAGGCATATTTGACAGGTAAGTCTTCTCGTATAAGTGTATAAAACTGAGGTGTCAACATAATATTTACACCCTTAGAAGGTAGTACTCTAATAGACCTCATCTCTTGATGTATTAATAATAGTTCTTTAGTATTTCCCATGAAATTCAAAATATTTTGCCTCTCCTTCTATATAATCAAATGTAAATCTATATCCTGCCCCATATATGACACTACACTGATGACTCAGCCAAAAAAGTATTTCCTGCAAATAAGCGTTTTTTTGCAGAGAAGTCACCTCCATTCTGGCTCACAAAGTTGGCAAGTGATATTTTTTCTCTTGCATACTTCCATTCAGTCACCGATTGAATACTCATATCAAACAAAAATGAAATAAACGCAATAGAACTATATTCAATATCAATTTTTTCTGATGTTTTAGAAAAACTAAAGTATTGACCCCATGGTATCAATGCTACTTTTTGGTCATCCACTTCCATCTCATAACGGTTAATTATCTCTGATAACTGTGCATAACTAATAATACCATTTTTTTGTATAAGCCTTCTTTGATCCTCTTTTTCTAGTGTTTTATCTTGACCAATCTCTAGCAATATTAGTTCTAAAAGTCTATCAGGGTCTTCTATTTTGTACGCTTCAGACAAAAAGTCAAAAAGTATTTGTGACTCTTGAAAAAGATGTTGCTTCTCTTTGTTCCTGTCCATCGCCAACCAATTAATATTTATCCCTGAAGACAGAGGTTTACAACTAAGCGATAGAGAAAAACGTCCATCAGGGCTATTTAAGCTCACAGCTCGGAGGTATAGTTGTGAAAAAAGAGACTTTTTATTTTTAAATTTGCTAAACTGTTCCAAAATATCTGCATAATACACATTGCCTTGTATCAAAGCTTTCGTAGTCTGCGCATCTTCTTTGACTTCATTAAAATAGCTTAGTAATACCACCGTCAAAGCAATCACCACAGACAACACCGAAAGTGTAATCATCAAAGCAAATCCCTCTTTCGAGGCAGTAAATCTAGTATGTTTTTTCATTTTATCCATCTAAAAGCTCTATTCAAGTAAAATATTAAGCAAATTATACCCAAGCAAACTAAAGGATGCAAATGAAACCCCTATCAAAACAAAGAGCTGGATTTTCTCTTATTGAATTATTAATTGTTATTGTTATCTTAGGAGGTCTTGTAGCAGTTGTAGCCCCTGGACTCATGGACGCAGCTGACCAAGCCAAACGTGATACTGTTTGTCTTAAAATGAATGACCTTGAAAAACGTCTTGATATGTTCAAGCTTGATAATGGAATGTATCCCGAGACAGAAGAAGGATTCGAAGCCTTAACCTCTAATCCTGATAGTGAAAAGTACCCTAATTATCGTGCCAAACCCTATCTAAAAAAATTGCCTAAAGATTCATGGAAGAACCTTTTTGTCTATATCAAAAAAGGAGATGATTTCGATATTATCTCTTTTGCCTCTGATAGAAAAGAAGGTGGAGAAGGTGGAAGTAAAGATATATTCTTTAGTGTTTGTAATAAATAATGTTACACATCAAGAATAGCACTAGACGCAAGGGCTTTACCCTTATTGAGCTTCTTATTGTTATTCTTATTGTCGGCATGGTCTATATGCTTGGGTTTTCTGATATTGAAATGGGAGAAAAACATACCCAAGCCTTGACCCCTTTGAACCTCAAATCAGTCATTACCACCTCCGAATCCTTTCAAGGACAAGTCTCACTTTTATGTACCAATAAATGTACCAAGTGCTACCTCCGACGTAGTATTGCAAGTCCTTACGCAGACTATGAAAGTGGTATCAACCTTACAGGTATTAAAGCCTATACCATTGATAATAATGATGCTTTGGTTCCTATAGAGTATGAACGCTATAAAGACCAAAAGATATGTCTAAAGATAGATTTTTATCCCAATGGGAGTTCAACACAAATCATTTTAGAAGATACGCAAGGTAGTTATTTTTTGCCTAGCTATTTTGATGATGCCACAGGCTTTGACTCTATAGAAGATGCCAAAGAACATTGGCTCACTTATGCAGAATTGGTCTCTAATAATGGAGCATTTTATTGAAAAACTTTGCCTATATGCCTAAGAAGCTACGTCCAGCGTTTACCATTATAGAAATACTCATTTCTGTGATAATTATCTCTACTTCTATTATCTATGTACTCAAATTACATACATCTAACCATAAACAAATCGTATATATATCAGAACGAAACAAACGTTCACTAGAAGACTCTCTCTATCTCACCAAAAATATACTCCAACATCACCAAGATACCAAGACAGCACAAGAGTTATTACGAGACTTTGTCAAAATCAAAGAAACAGATAGCCGTGAACTACTCAAAGATAGCCAACGCAGTATCTTTATCCCTGAAGAAATACTTATTTTTCCTCCTCCCAATATCGCAGGACCTACAGCCACAGTCAATGAAGTCAAACTCAAAGACAAACACTCGTCTATCTATTGGCATTTTGAGATTACAAGTCTATGAGTTTCTTGTCTTTTACACGGGTTTTAGTAGAGAGGTGAATAAAGCCTATAAAAAGCCCTAAACCTGTGAGCATTAAAAGTATATTGCCTACAATATCATGTGACCAATAAAATTCACCTTGCCCCTCACCATACTTGGTCATCCACACCACCCCTAAAATCCGTACAATATTAACGATAAAAAAGACGATATATCCTACTATCATGGCATACATTTTTAAAGAAAAAGAAGAGGGATAGGCAAAAATAGACGCATAAAAAAACAGTATAGGCATCAAGCCATTACAAGCATCACTAATAATAATCTTGTAATGAGGATGAATCCATATATCTATGCCTACAAGCTCGGTATCTGCTAAAAATACTGCCAATATCTCCAAGGTTAGCGTAGTTTGCATGGTATTGATGAGGCTAGAGAAGGCTAAAAAAGGGGTATAAAAAATGAATAGTAAAGCACCTAAAGAGAGAAAATAGCCTATGATAAATCGTTTCATACTACAGTATACCAAGATACAGCTAAAAAAGTTATAATACAGACAATAAATATCATCATAAACGATGCTAAACAAGGACAAGATAGGGATGCTTTTTAAGTATAAAGGTTTTGATAAAACAGGCAAAAAACACAAAGGCACAGTCACTGCTAGTTCCAAAGAAGAAGCAGGACAAAAGCTCAAAGCCCAAGGCATCTACCATGAAGGGCTAAGTCCTACCTCTGAATTCTCTCTCGAATCACTGTCCAAACGTCAAATGCCTGGAGAACTTTTGGCACTTTTTTCCAAAGAGCTTTCTTCTTATCTCAATTCAGGAATGACGATACTCACAGCCATTAAACTCCTAGAAAATCAACATGAAGGTGAAAAACGTTACGTCTCCTTTTTAAATTCTATTAAAACCATGATTGATGAAGGGAAATCCCTTTTTAATGCACTCAATAGCCAAAAGGTCTATACCCTTCCTGATTTTTACCTCCAAAGTCTCAATGTAGCAGGACAAAGTGGTAAAATGGTCGAAGTCCTTACCAATATGGGTAGCTTCTTTTCAGCACAAAATAAAGTACGAAAACAAGTCAAAGGAGCGATGACCTATCCTGCGATTATCTTTACGGTAGCTATCGGTATGACCTCTTTTCTTATTGCCTTTGTAGTTCCCCAAATTACAGAAATTTTTGATGATACAGGACAAGAACTGCCTCCCATTACCCAATTTGTACTCAATATTAGTGATTTTCTCACCTCTCATTATGTGGCACTCATTGTAGGTTTTATCCTCTCTATAATCTTCTTTAAAGTCTCTTATGCCAAGATAGCAGGGTTTCACCGTTTTATAGATAGGATGTTACTCAAAATTCCTGTCTTGGGTACACTGATTCAAAATCATGAATTGGGAAGATTCTCTTACATCCTCTCTTTGATGTTAGCCTCAGGAGTCGCCTATGCCCAAGCCGTCCACCTTGCCAAAGCAACTTTTGGTAACTATGGACTCAAAGCACTCTTTCAAAATGCTTCTGTCAAAGTAGAAGAAGGAAACAAACTCTCCAATGCCTTGCAAATGACCAAAGGGGTCAAACTCAAACGTAATTTTATGCAATCGTTGGCTTTGGGAGAAGAATCCAGTGAAGTCGCCAGTATTTTGGACAATATTTCGGCTTTGTATGCAGAAGAAAATGAAGACAAGCTCAAACTATTGCTCAGTCTTTTAGAGCCTTTTATGATGCTCTTTATTGGGGTAGTCGTTGGTGTCATCGTCTCTGCCATGCTTTTACCTATCTTTACTATGACCCAAGGATTACAATAATATGGCAAAGCAACGCTTTCGAGACATCAAGCAAGGCAAAAAAGAAGCTAAAAGTGAAAAAAAGCAAGAACTTACACCTATAATATCAAGCCATTACGCCACTTCACGCCTCAAAATAAAAGCCTTTTTGACCGATGCTTTTATGCTAGTCATGCCTATCATGTATATCGTATTTTATTTTATTATGGAGGGTAGAGAAGAATTTGCACAAGATAAAATACTAGGATGGATGTATATCCTTATGCCTCTAGTGATTATACAAACCCTCTTTATGTACAAAACAGGACAAACCCCTGGATATCGTAATTATCGTATCACCCTCATTGATGAAAACACCCAACAAAAACCCTCAATTTTGATTATTCTATTTAGAAACCTCTTAGCGATTCTCTCTTTGTTTAGCGTCATTGGTTGGATATTGATGTTTTTTAGAAAAGACCACAAAACACTACACGACCTACTCTCTGCTACAGCTGTTATTATAGATGATAGCAAACGATAAGAAGCTCTCCCTCTTCTTAGGAGGATACTACTTTTTTTATTTTGCACTTGTGGGTGTGTATATTATATTTCTACCCAAAGTATTACTAGACCTAAATTATTCGGCTGTAGAGGTGGGCTTCATTTATGCAGCAGCTCCTTTTATGCGATTTTTACTGCCTTTTATATTCAAGAATTATATTTCACTCACACCTAAAGTCTATATCCTCTCTCTCATACTTACCTTCATTGGTTCACTGTTTTTTATACAAACGATTCACTCTTTTGAAAGCTACCTCATTAGTAACCTACTTTTTGGTGCTTCTATGGGGATTTCACTCCCTTATGTAGAAACTATTGCCCTAGCTACCTTGTCTAAACAACATTATGGAAAGGTACGCCTATGGGGTTCGTTGGGATTTATGGGCATCGCCTTATGGCTTGGCAAAGTACTCTCTAGCCCTGATGAAGCCCTCTATTATCTGAGTAGTACAGCATTTTTGATACTTATCTTTGGGTTTTTTATCAGTAAGTATGATACTTATTCACATCCCAATGTGAAAGATGATGCCAGTTTCTCACTCTCCAAATATTGGGCTTTTTGGGTCTCTGTCTTTCTGATGCAAGTAGGATTTGGAGGATTTTATAACTTCTTTACTATCTATGAAACAGACCATGGTATCTCACTAGAGATGACCTCATGGATGTGGAGTTTTGGGGTCTTATGTGAAGTAGTCATGCTCTACTTTCAAGGAGCATTATTACGCAGAAACCTCTTGTATATTCTCCAGTTTGCTACCCTTGTCACAGCTCTACGGTGGCTACTTCTCTATCTCTATCCTGATTCCATAGAGATGGCATTTGCTACCCAATCCCTCCATGCCATTTCTTTTGCACTCTACCACACAGCAGCGATTACCTATGTCTTCTCACTCTACACCCAAAAGAAACTCGCACAGCAGTTTTTCTTGGGTATCGCCTTTGGTTTAGGAGGCTCAGTAGGAGCCATACTCTCAGGAGAAATCTATGGAGAAAACCTCTTTCTCGTCGAGTCTATCATTACCTTTATGGCTTTTCTCGTACTACTTATCCACCAAAGACGTAAACGCACCCTATGACACAGCATACAAAGCCCCCCTACATCTGTCAACACGCCGTTATCTTCGCAGGAGGCAAAAGCACTCGCATGGGAAAAGACAAAGCCTTACTACCTTTTGCAGACGAGACAAGCCTCAGTCAATACCAATACAAAAAACTCAAACAGATTTTTGCCCATGTCTATATTATCGCCAAAAAACACAAATTTAACTTTGACTGTGAATTCATCGAAGATAAATACCCAGAATCTTCTCCCTTAGTAGGATTACTCTCACTCTTTGAAACCCTAGACGCAGAAGAAGTCTTCGTACTTAGTGTCGATACTCCCTTTATAGATAAATCCATTATCCATCAACTCCTCACCCCCCATCCCAAAGCCACACTCATCATAGCTCAAAGCCCCTCTGGTATCCAACCCCTCTGTGGTCTCTACAAAAAAGCCATTTTACCTCTACTCCAAACACAATATCAACAACAAAATCACAAACTCCAAGACTTATTACAGCAAACAAATACCCAGTACATCACCTTTTTAGACAATCACCCTTTTACCAATCTCAATTATCCTAAGGAGTATGAGGAAGCACTTAAATTGGTGTAAAAATTGGGCTAATACTACGTTGAAAATATATTTTGGATACTTAGCTATAATACAGTAATATTATCAAGGACTTTTATGCCATTTTCTCTACAAAATCGTCAAGGTACGCTTAGTGGTATCTTCTTTGTGGCACTCTTTGCCATCATTGCTACATATATTTCACAAAGTGATATGATGCAGTCTTTAGGATTTTCTCCTTTGGTCATAGGCATTGTGATGGGGATTGTCTATGCCAATACGCTTCACAAGCAAACCCCTGCTAGTTGGCATCAGGGGATTAGGTTTTCAGGCAAAAAAATTTTACGTTTTGCGATTGTATTTTATGGGTTTAGAATTACCTTTCAGCAAATAGCAGAGGTAGGGATAGATGGATTTTTGGTTTCACTTATTATGCTCACATCTACGCTAATTTTGGGTACATGGTTAGGGTATAAAGTGTTTGGTATGGAAAAAGACACCTCTATTCTCACGGCTTCTGGTGCAGCTGTATGTGGGGCGGCCGCTGTACTAGCGACTGAACCTTTGCTCAAATCACAAGAATACAAAACAGCCATTGCTGTGTCTATGGTTGTACTCTTTGGTACCATATCTATGTTTTTATATCCTATACTTTATACAGGTATTTTTGAAGGTGCTACAGGGTTTTTACACATGAGTCCTAGAGAATTTGGTATTTATGTAGGAGGCACTATCCATGAAGTCGCACAAGTTGTAGCCGTCCCTGCGTCTATCCCCAATAGCTCTGAAGGAATGGCAAATACCGCAGTCATTGTCAAAATGACAAGGGTAATTATGATTGCTCCTATGCTGATACTTCTTGGTTTTTATCTTGCATGGTCTAGCAAAAAAGAAGGCAAAAGTCATAGTGATAAAATGCAGTTAATGATTCCTTGGTTTGCTGTATATTTCATCGCAGTAGCAGGATTTAACTCTTTACAATTACTGCCTTTAGCTTTAGTAGATAGTATTAATATGATAGATACATTTTTACTCACTATGGCAATGACTGCTTTGGGGATGGGTACAATATTTAGTCAATTTAAGGGCTTAGGATTAGCCCCTATTTATACGGCTACAGGTATGTTTATTTGGTTAGTCGTAGGAGGATTTATTATCACAAAGTGGGTTTGTGCTTAACGCGTACCCTTATGTGCTTGTGAAGCTTTAACAAAAGCCAAAATAGTGGGATTGACATTTTCTAGCCTTGAAGTAAACTCTGGGTGGAATTGTACGCCCAAAAACCAAGGATGGTCTTCAATCTCTATCGCATCAACCAATCCATAAGATTCACCTGTAACAATCAGACCTTCATTCTCGAAGGCTTCTACATAGTGAGGATTGGCTTCATAACGGTGACGATGTCTTTCATAAATCACCGTACTATCATAGGCATCACGCAGTTTAGAACCTTCTTTGGTTTGACAAGGATATTCACCCAAGCGAAGAGTCCCTCCCATAGCAGAGGTTTTGGTGCGTATCTGTTTGGTACCTGAAGCATCAATAAAAGTATCAATCAAATAAATAATCGGATTGCTGGTATTTTCTGCAAATTCCAAGGAATTTGCATCTTTGAGTCCTAGTACATTTCTAGCAAATTCAATCATTGCTAGTTGCATACCTAGGCAAATACCTAAAAAAGGTATTTTGTTTTCTCTAGCATATTCAATAGCATCTATTTTACCTTCTATCCCTCTTTGACCAAATCCACCAGCGACCAAGATACCATCACAATTACTCAAATATTTTTTGGCATGGTCTTCTTCTATTTCTTCTGCATCTACCCATTGGATAGTCACTTTGGTATCCAAATACGCACCCGAATGAATAAGAGATTCAGTGAGTGACTTATAAGATTCTTTTAATTCTAAATATTTACCTACAAAAGCAATTTTAAGCTCATGCTTCGGGCTAATAATTTTATTGACAAGCAAAGACCAAGCATCCATTCTTGGATAGGCATTAGGTAAGTTTAATTGTTTACAAATAGGTTCTAAAATATTTTGAGCCAAAAAGTTTAGAGGTACTTTATAAATCGTCGCAGCATCTTCGGCGATAATGACTGAAGACTCTTCAACATCACAAGCATAAGCCACTTTTTGTTTAATTTCTAGAGATACAGGTACTTCTGCACGAAGTACTAGCATATGAGGAGCAATCCCTATACGTCTAAGTTCTTGCACTGAATGCTGTGTAGGTTTGGTTTTTAATTCGCCTGCTGCTTTGATGTAGGGCAAGAGTGTCACATGGATATTCATCACAAACTCTCTGCCTAATTCATGTTTGATTTGTCTAATCGTTTCTAAAAAAGGTAAACCTTCTATATCTCCTGTTGTACCACCAAGCTCTACGATAAGTATGTCTTTTTTCTCTCCTGCACGATAAATACGTTCTTTGATTTCATTAACGATATGAGGTACGACTTGAATGGTTTTACCAAGGTACTTACCTTTGCGTTCATTTTCTATCACCGTTTTATAAACAAGTCCTGTAGTAAAATTACTATTTTTAGTCAAAGAAGTATTGAGAAATCTTTCATAATGACCTAAATCAAGGTCTGTTTCTGCACCATCTTTAGTGACAAATACTTCACCATGTTCCAAAGGAGACATAGTACCAGGATCTACATTGATATAGGGATCGAGTTTAAGCACCCCTACTCGCTGTTCTACGTGTTTTAAAAGTGTTCCGATACTTGCTGCTGTGATACCCTTACCTAATGAGCTTAAGACCCCACCTGTAACAAAAATATATTTTGTTGAATTCTGACTCATTGTATGATGTTCCTTTTTATGCAACAATTGGCATAATGATTGTAATAAAGTTTTTATCTTTAAGAATAAATGGCAATGAAGGTTCATTACATTCAAGGGTAAAGGTATTACTATTGCTTTGAGAGATAAAATCTAAAACATATCGGCTATTAAAGGCCAATTCAAAACTTTCGCTTAATCCTGTTTCTAAATTTATTTCTGTTTTTGCTTCTACATTATCAGCACTTAAAGAATTAAAAATAATACTGTGAGGTTGTAAGGTTATTTTAATTTCTTGAGAAATAGTAGTAATCATTTTAATTGATTCTAATAATTCTTTTTTGGGTAGAATTATTTGATGCTTGGTACTACTAGGAATAATACGTTGATAATCAGGAAACTTTCCATTAATTAATCGTGTAAAGAAAAAATAGTTTTTATTCATAAGGATAAGGTTTGTTTCATCAAAATAAATATCTATTTGATCTAAAAAAAGTTTTTGTATTTCTAATATAGCTTTTTTAGGAATAATCAAAGAAAGGGTTTGGGTATGATTACTTTCGATGGTAGCAATAGCTAATCTTCTAGTATCCGTTCCTACTAAGTCTGTTGAATTCTCTGTAATATTAATGAGTGCTCCATTAAGTTCAAATTTCGGATTATTAGTATCTATTGCAGGTGAGATTTTTTTGAGGTTTTGAATGAGGGTTAATGAATCTAAGGTAATTTGAGGTTTGTTTTCTATATTAGGAAA
The DNA here is from genome assembly GCA_030949325.1 of Sulfurovum sp. GTDB lineage: Bacteria > Campylobacterota > Campylobacteria > Campylobacterales > Sulfurovaceae > Sulfurovum. Next base: position 10,832 of record JAUZSQ010000113.1, on the reverse strand, counting down.
CTGTGGATAGGCATTACTATTAAAAGTAGGGAGTTTAAATTTAGAATGTTTTTGTTTAATAATTAATGTATCATTGTTTAATTCTAAACTAATTTCATCATCTTTTAAAATTCTAATAATATCTAAAAGCTTTTTTCCATGGGCAGTAAAAGTACCCTCTTCTTCGATAAGTATATTATCGGTAATAATTTGAAGACCTATTTCAGAATCTGTAGCTTTGATAATACAAGTATTATTTTGGGCTTTAAAGAATATATGTGAAGTAATTTGACTGGCATCTTTTTTTTCTAAAAAAGCTTGTAAATTAATCAAGATAGATTCGATAATTTGTTTAGGTGCTTTTATCTTCATCGTTTTTTCCTTATCTTTTTAATAATAATAGTAGTAGTAGTAGTTTGACGTGAATATGTGAAAAACTGCTCTATTGCCTATGTACACGTTGTTTGTGAGCTTAGTTAACTGTGTTTAACTATTCACATCTATTCACATGTAAAATTATATCTTTTTTTTATTCAAGTTTCTATACGCTCTTTTGTGTATCGGTATGTACTTTATTTGAAAGTTCTTCTAGTAAGAGTTTGAAGTTTTCATCATTATGGATAATTTCATTGATTTTCTTCATGGCATGAGAGATAGCAGTATGGTCCTTCATACCAAAATACACAGCAATTTGTGGCATAGAATTGGGAGTGAGGTTTCTAGCCAAATAGATAGAAATTCTTCGTGCATGAACGACTACCCTCGTACGCTTTTTGGAACGAATCTCAGAAGGTTTGATATTGAGTTCTCGAGAAACGAGTTTTAATATATCATCAATGCTAATATTCTCTTTTTTCTCTTTAATCTGGTCTTTGATGGCATTGTGTGCAAATTCAAGGGTAATACGTTGATTGAGCATGGATGATAAGGCATTGAGTTTAATGAGTGTACCTTCTATCTCACGGATATTCTCTCCCATATTGGTTGCAATAAAGTTGATAATTTCATTGTCAAGATGAATCCCATCTAATTCACATTTCTTTTGAATAATGGCAATTTTGGTTTCTAGTCCAGGGGGTTGTATATCAGCCATAAGTCCCCATTCAAAGCGTGTACGCAGTCTATCGACGAGTCCGACTATCTTATTGGGTGGTCTATCGGCTGTCATTACAATTTGTTTATTGGTATTATAGAGCTCGTTAAAGGTGTGAAAAAACTCTTCTTGGGTCTGTTCTTTACCACTAAGGAACTGAATATCATCAATGAGGAGTAAATCACATTCTCTAAACTTGTCTCTAAATCTGTCCATCGTTTGAGAGCGAAGATGTGAGGTAAAAGAGTTCATAAACTGTTCAAGCGAGGTATAAATAACAGTTTTTCCCAAGGCTATATGATAGTTTCCTATGGCTTGGAGTAAATGGGTCTTTCCTAAGCCAACCCCTCCATAGATAAACAAAGGATTATATTGTTTTCCTGGTTTTTCAGCGACTGATTTAGCTGTAGTATAAGCAAATTGATTGGAACTTCCTATAATAAAGCTTTGGAAGGTGAGTGAAGGGTTAAGATAGGTACTTTTTGCATTTTGTTTTTCTACATTGTGCGTAACCATAGAAGAAATATTCTTTTTCTCCTGCTTTTGGCTCTGTTTGAGTTCAATATGAACATCAGGCTTCATTTCATTAAGCACTTCAAACAAATGAGCCATCTTGTGCGCATATCTACTTTGTATCCATTTGGCAATAATGATGTTATGGGTCGTGTAATAGACGATATTAGAACGTGAACGTTTACTATCATAAACAAGTTTCTTAATATAACGTGTATATTCAACTTCTGAAATCTCTTTTTTGAGTTCAAAAAGCACTTTTTGTCCTATATTCATCGCTGACTATCCTTTATGACATCTTAGCCTATTTAAGCTAAAATAGCGTTATAAAATAGCTGTGAATAGTTTTATTCACAGCTGTGAATAAAGGTAGTCATGCATATATTAGGAATAGACCCTGGAAGCCGTAATTTAGGCTATTGTATCATACATTGGGATGGAAAAAGTTTTTCACTTATTGAAGCTGGAGTAGTGAAAATGAAAGAAAAAGTACTGCAAATTCAAATGATTGAAATGGTAGAAGGTATTGATATTATCTTGAAAAAACATAAGATTGATGAAGTAGCCATAGAAGATATATTTTTTGCCTTTAATCCCAAGTCTGTGATTAGATTGGCACAATTTAGAGGAGCATTATGTCTCAAAATCCTCCAAGAGATAGGACTTTTTCATGAATACACAGCATTACAAGTCAAAAAAGCAGTCACAGGCAATGGCAAAGCCACCAAAGAACAAGTGGCCTTTATGGTCAAGCGTCTTTATGGTATCAAAAAAGAGATAAAGCCTATGGATATTACCGATGCTATGGCCATAGCCCTAACCCATCTTCAGCGTGTGAAAATGCGTAAAAACAAAGGAATAATATGACCCAAACAGATTTAAGCCTAGAGAGCCTAGAGAGCGTATTACAAGCACGTTTTGATGAAGGAGGCTTTCTTGGTCTAAAAGACTTACCTCACCCCTCTACCTTCAAAGATATGGACAAAAGTACCCAGCGTATCGTGTATGCTATTACACACAAACAAAAGATTACGATTATTGGTGATTATGATGTAGATGGTGTGACTTCTACGACGCTGATGAAACTGTTCTTTGAAGAGATAGACTATCCGATAGCATGGCTTATCCCCAATCGCTTCAAAGATGGATATGGACTCTCAGCCAATATTATTCCTCGTATTTTGGGTACGGATTTGGCTATTACAGTAGATAATGGTATTTCTGCTGTGTATGCCGCGAAGCTATGCAAAGAACAAGGCATAGAATTGATTATTACCGACCATCATCTTTTGGCTCCTGATGTACCTGAGTGTTATGCCATCATAGACCAAAAACAAGAAGCCTGTACTTTCCCTTATAGTGATGTCTGTGGGGCTCAAATTGCATGGTACCTGATAGCATCACTCAAAAATGCACTAAAACTTTCTATCAATATGCTCTCTTATATGGAATTGGTAGCCATTGCCATCATTGCCGACATGATGCCCTTGCAACATATTAACCGAGCGATGGTAGAAGCAGGGATTAAAGCCCTCAATAAAAGTAAACGCCCTGCGATACAGGCTTTTTTGGAGTTTTCTAAAAAAGAAACGCTTAACGCTGAAGATATTGGGTTTTTCTTAGCTCCTTTACTCAACAGTGCAGGACGTATGGATGATGCTTCTCATTCTGTAGAATTTTTGACTGCTACGAATATTTATGATGCAAGGGTGAGACTAGAGCGTCTCATAGACTTCAATACCCTACGAAAAGCCACAGAACAAGCACTAACGAACCAAGCCCTCTTACAAGTCAATGCTCACGATGAAGTGATTGTTATCGAAGGTGAGGGATGGCATGAGGGTGTGGTAGGGATTGTAGCCGCAAGAGTCGCACGTCATCATGAGAAACCTTGTATTGTACTAAGCAACAATTCCCAAGGCATACTCAAAGGCTCAGGTAGAAGCTTTGGTGTCTGTGATTTATTTGCCATTACCGATGGATGTAGAGCCTACTTGGATAAGTTTGGAGGACATCAATCAGCGATAGGGCTTTCGATGCCATATGAGCATTTGGAGGCATTCAAGAGCCAACTGCAACAAAACTTTGCCCAAAAATCCTACATCAAAGCAACGATAGACCCTGAGATTGTGGGTATCTTACCTTTTCATGCTATTTCTTTTGAGCTTATTACGCTCATGGCTAAGTATGCCCCTTATGGACAAGGCAATACCACTCCAAAGTTTATGGCAAAAGGGGTAGAAATACTTCAAGCAGATACCATGGGAAAAGAAAGTGAACATTTACGCTTTCGTTTTGTACAAGAAGGCATAGTGATGCAAGGGGTAAAGTTTAAGAGCCAAGAACGTTTTACTCTGGGTTCTCTAGTGGATATAAGTTATACCGTCAATGAGAATCATTTTAGGGGGAAGGTTACTTTGCAATTGATGATAGATAAAGTGTATGTGAATAACTAAGAAGAACAAGGACAGACAGACGTGTCTGCCTTGCTTTACGCAAGAAAAGAGATGTGAATAACCTAGATAGGTAACACGCGAATGTTAGCACTAAGTTTGTCTTGGAAAATCTTTTCAATACCATAAAGTGTATCTGTACCCGAACTAGCACAGCCAGAACAAGCACCAAGATAACGGATATACACATCAATGTGCTCACCATTTTCTTTGATGTCCAATATTTCCATATCACCACCATCCATTACAAGCATTTCTCTGATATTGGCATCGACGATAGCATCAACAGCTTTGATACGTTGTACAATAGTCATTGTGTTAAAGTCACCTACTGAAGCAGATGCATCCTTGCCAATAGAAGCTTTTGCACCAAGTTTCTCTTTTTCATAATCTGCTACCAAATCGACAAGATAGACATCTTTGTCTTCATGTCCACCTGAACGGATACATGATTTACAAAATGCTCCTGCTTTGGTGTAATCTGTGACTTGCTCTACGCTAGTAAGGTCATTGAGTTTAATGACTTCTTGTAAAGTAGAAAGAGAAACTCTTGCACATTCACATACAATGACTTCTTCTTCAAAACTAGCCATATCTACACCCATGTAGATTGCCGCTGCTTTTTTGATGACATCATACGCCATAACAGAACAGTGCATTTTTTGTGGTGGCACAGCAGGAACATCAGGTGTATCACGCATAGCTAGTTCTACATCAATATTGGTAATTTTGACTGCTTCATCGACGGTTTTGTCTTTACAAAGCTCAGCCATTGTGTCTGAAGACGCTATCGCAGTCCCACAACCAAAACTTTTGAATTTTGAAGATAAAATTTTGTCTGTTTTTGTATCTACAGCCCAGTATAAACGGACAGCATCTCCACAACTTTCTGCTCCAAAGTCAGCCACAATAAGTTTTGCATTCATTGTTTCTGCTTGTTCTTCTGTAATCTCGCCCATATTTTGTGGGTTATTCATTAGGTTACTTACTTTATCACTGTACTCATCCCAAATGGTACCACCAACTAAACTATCTATTCCCATACTATATCCTTTAAAATTTATATATTTTGCTGAAAATCAGCATCGCTTTATCTCTTAGTGATGATGAGAATCTAATCCCGAATCATGACCCTTAGGTGCATAGGCATAAGAACTCGAAATCGTTCTTAGTCTAAGTACCGCAGCCTCTACAGCAATAAAAGCATAATCTAACTCTTCTTGTGTCGTGTAGCGACTCAGTGAAAAACGTATGGCTGTATGAGCCAAGTCGTCAGCTGCACCAATAGCTTCCATGACAGAGTTTGCTTCCAAGTCTTCTGAAGCACAAGCAGAACCTGTACTCGCACCAATACCTGCACGGTTCAAGTCCCATAGCATAGATTCACCCTCAATCCCTCTAAAAGAGATAAGAATAGTATTGGGTGTTCTTTTGTCTCTAGGTGTGACCACAAAAGTATCTTTGATTTTCAATAACTTATCTTCAAAAAGGTCTCTCATTTTTCTGATTTCAGTCATTTCAAATTCTAATGCTTCAACAGCTGCGTCCATGGCTTTACCCATACCTACAATACCTGCCACGTTGAGTGTACCTGAACGGTATCCACCCATTTGTGCACCACCATGAAAAAGTGGCATAAGTTCTCTGCCTTTTTTGATGTATAATGCTCCTACACCTTTGGGTCCATGAAACTTATGTGCTGAGAAAGTCAAGTAATCGACATTAAATGACGAGACAGAGACAGGGAATTTTCCTATCGCTTGTACGGCATCTGTATGAAAAAGCACAGCATGCCTTTACAAATAGCCCCAATTTCTTCTACAGGGAAAATAGCCCCTGTTTCATTGTTTGCCCACATGACAGAAACCAATGCTGTTTTATCTGTGATAGCCTCTTTGAGTGCAGGGACATCTACAATACCTTCTTCATTGATAGGCAAATAGGTGACTTTACATCCCATACTTTCTATCCATCTAGCTGTAGACATCACCGATGGATGTTCAACTTCTGAGATGATAATATGGTTTTTCTTACCTGTGAGGATATACTCAAAGTAAATGGATTTTAACACCCAGTTATTACTCTCTGTAGCACAAGAAGTAATGACTACTGAGTCATTTCTATCTGCACCAATACCTGCATAGATTTTCTCCATAGCAGATTTGATACCAGGGTGTGTGTCTGATGCAAAAGCATGTAAAGAGTTGGGATTACCATATTTTTGAACAAAATAAGGTTCCATCGCCTCATATACATGGGGGTCAACAATGGTCGTTGCGTTATTATCTAAATAGACATTCATAAAATTTCCTTCTGAAAATGAGTTCTTTTACTTTTTTGCATCATACGATACTATTCTTAATATAAGATAAAAGCTTAGAAATTTGAAGGCGTAGGTGTGTTAATTAGATTGTAAAATTCACTCCTTGTACGCTCGTCACTTTTAAATAAACCTCGCAGTGCAGAACTTACGGTAGTAGAGTTTATTTTTTGTACGCCTCTCATCTCCATGCACATGTGTCTAGCATGTACGACGACAGCCACCCCTTTGGGTTTGATAGTACTCAAAATGGCATCGGCTATCTGCTCTGTCATCTGCTCTTGTATTTGTAATCTTCTTGCATAGACATCAACAATACGAGGTATCTTACTCAATCCTACGACCTTTCCATCAGGGATATAGGCTACATGTACACGCCCAATAATGGGCAACATATGGTGTTCACACATCGAATAGAACTCTATATCACGCAGTAATACCATCTCATTATTACTGCTACTAAAGAGGGCTTGGTTGAGTATCTCTTTGGGGTCTTGTTGGTAGCCTTGGGTGAGAAACTTTAGGGCTTTTACTACACGTTTGGGCGTTTTTTCTAAGCCTTCACGCGTGACATCTTCTCCTAAGAGTTCCAATATCTTACTAATGGCTTGTTCAAATTCTTCGTCTTTTGTCATGGGATATCCTCGTATGCTATAAGGATATTGTACCTAAAAAGAGTTTAACGATTTTTTCATCTACTTTAGAAATAGCAATTTCTTTTATTTGTGCTAGGCTAAAGTAACGCTCTTGTGAAGGAACACTCTCTTCATAGACATAGACTTTACAACGCAATTTGAAATGGGTATAGGCATGAGAGACTTCTCCGATATAAGACGAAGCACAAAGAGGCACTTCTACAGATTCAAATCCCCATAAACCATGCAAAAACTTGCCCGTACGTTGAGAGAGTGCAAGGGAGTCATCATAAGCGTAGAGCATCATATGATATTCACGTTGGGGTACAATACGTTTTTTCTTCGTAGGATAGCGTGTAGGGTCTTCTTTGCCTTGACAGATACTAACTAAAGGGCAGAGGTCACAAAGAGGATTTTTGGGCTTACATAGTGTTGCCCCTATGTCCATCATGGCTTGATTGTATTCAAAAGGGGAGTGAGTATCAAGAAGCATAGAGGCTTTTTGCCATAGCAGTGTATCATTAGGGCTTGTGAGTGTGTAGATACGACAAATAATACGCTTGACATTGGCTTCCATGATAGGCACAGCTTGACCAAAGGCAAAGGTAGCCAAGGCATGGGCTGTATTCTTCCCAATCCCTGGCAAGGCAATAAGGGCATCTATGCTAGAAGGCAAGGTCTCTATGAGGGTGGCTGTCTTATGCAGGTTTTTGGCACGATTATAATAGCCCAATCCTTCCCACATCTTTAGTACATCATCCAAAGGGGATTCTGCCAATATTTTAAGCGTAGGAAACTTGGCCAAAAAGGGAAAATAATAGCGTTCAAGTACTGTTTTTACCTGCGTTTGTTGTAACATCACTTCTGAAATATAAATGGCATAAGGGTCGCTAGTATTACGCCAAGGAAGGCTCAATCTTCCTTCTTTTTTGTACCATATTTGTATGTTTTTATGGATGTGATTTAGGTCTTGTATGGGCATTATTGACACATTTGTTGGGGCTGATTTTTGTCTATGTCCTTTGTAGCATGAGCAGGACGGTGACATAATACCGACATATAGGATTCACTTAGATTATTTTCATTGCCATCATAAATCACACGATACAAGGTTTGGCTAATACTGTCATCTGCTACCAAATCATGCCATTGAGCGAGATAGACTCCATTATTGTCTATATAATTTTCTATAGAGACTTCTACCCAAGGTGTTTTTTCCGTCAATCCTTCTGGTAATTCTTGTGGCATCCATACGCTAGGATGCACACCTTTGCCCATCCACCCTGCTTTTTGTGCCAAAGCACGTAGCAAAGAAGGCAGAATATTGATTTCCTCTTCCCATGGTGATTTAGTCAAATACATAGGGGTATTTGTACCCCAATCTCCTGCTACTTCTTCCCACAATTGGCTAGAGATTTCTATACTTTGGTAGTCTATATTTTTGGTATTTAAAGAAGCTGAAGTATTAGAAATAGTGTAGTGCAAGGTATGCCTATCAGATGAGGTATCATCGTCTAACATAGATTCTACATTTTCTTCACCATGGGATTCTGCCAAAAGCTGGTACAAAGAAGAAGAGAGGTTTATCCTCTGTACTATGACTTTGTATCCTGTGAGTTGTATAGGTAAAGTACTAGAAAACTTGGGAAACATTTGTAAGGTCAAACGCCATATAGGAAAAGGTGGTTCCTCAAGCATCCGAAGGGTCATCTCCAAAGGTCCCATATCACGAAAATAGTGGTAAAATTCTTGATTTTCAATCCCTTTTTGATTCAGAGATGCATAATCAAATATAGGAGATGCTAGGACTAGCTCATCTTTGAAAAGACAAGGCAATTCTCCTGCGCCTATCTGCCATTTTTCTAGCCAAAATATTTTGATTTTTTACAGCAGGTATTTTGCCTACAACACAAATCTCATCAGTGACTATTTTACTCACTGCCAAATAGGAAGTACTCTTACTATCATGAGGTGTATCCCCTTGCATAGAAGCATGGACTCTAACTATCATAGCCACAGGATGCAAAGGCTCACCTTTGGGGTATCTCCATTCTATCTTCTCTCCCAGAGTAGAAAAATGAGGGCTAATCGTCTGAGGATAACACTGAGGATAAGAGACTGCTTTATGTACAAGTGTCACACTCATCCTAGCATCATCATCATCAATTTGTATCTCAAACCCTGCATACTCACCACAAGCAACCGTTGACCCCATTGTTCCCTCATAGGTTTCTATTACAGTACAGTTACTGTCCAAAATAGGGCTATAATGACTCTGTAAATCAGCATAAAGCCATACATTCACAAGCGATAAAAAAGAGACCTAATTTGAGAAAAAATAGCGATTTCATAGAGAGAATCCTTTATAGGTATTTATGAAGTATAAGTATAGCTTAAAAGTATAAAATATGCTTAGTGTCTTTTAATTATATGCATCGTAAGTAAGGAAATTTGAGGTGCTAACCCATACAAAAATCCTATCAAGGAAGCCTATTCTCAGCATAGGGTTGCTAGAGTATTAGAACTATCACAACCTGCTATTTATGAGGTTATTAACAATACCTTAGCCAAAAACCCCCTCTAAGCCACCCTCTCACGAGAGTGAATCGCCCCTAAATTCGCAATCTTAATGGATACCTTCTGAATTAAATACTCGTTAGCTAAATGGGGAAGCAATTTAAATACCTCTTTGACGTATTTAAGCCCGTGGTAGTGGGCTTTAAGGTCAAGAATACTCATCTCATTCATATCAGAATTTTGGCGTAATCCATGAGAGAAATTGACCATAAAAGTAGAGAGATTTGCCCAATTATGGATAGGTATTTTCTTAATGTTCATAGAATCCTCCATTCCCCAATACTGCTTGGCATCTCTAAAGACAAATTCAATCTGAAAGCGAAGTGAATAGTAATCAATAACCTTTTCATAATCCAATGTTACATCGGTAGAAAAGAGATTCACATGAGAGATTTTACCTGTGCTTAAATTTCTCTTTGGATAATCACAACATTGAGAGTATCAGAAAATTTACGATGGGACATTTCCATTTGATAAATTCTTGTTTGGATATTTTTATCTTCGTCTATGCTATCTGATTTTAGATAGGGTTCAGGAAGATTATCATAGTCAATAGCATCTCCATATTTCCTAGGAGCTCCTCTTCCTGCATACTCTCCACTATAAGGAAATACCAGTGCAGAATTTTTTGAAGTTTAGAAATGATATGCAATCCACATTGCCTAACCATTTGTACAGCAGGATTATTTCCAAATGCTCCATCAAAGACAAAATAGACAATATCAATATGCTTGTCAATCCGTTTAAGTGCCTTATTTACGGACTCTTTGACAAATTTTAGATAGGGTGAGAGTTCAATATCTTTTTTATCTTGATTCCCACTTCCTTTAGGTCTTCCGACTTTAGCATCCTTTTTTTCTTACTCTTCTTCACACTTTTATCTTTGATACAACCTTCTTTTGTCTCGCACTATCTGTTGTGTACTTAGTGGATAGGCTTTTCTTGTCTCTACGCTTATCAACGAAAGATTGAGAAATGCCAAACTTTTTATGTAACCCCCATAATAACCCCACCAACCCCTAAGAAATCCTAACTACCCCATCATCACTTACATTCCAAGGTAACAACGCTTCAATATCTCTACCATCCCTTTGGTAATAAGGAAACTCAGTCATAAGATACTTCAAATAGTGATATGGTTCCAATCCATTCGCCTTTGCAGTTTCAATAATAGTATACCAAGTAGCAATAGCCTCAGCACCTTTAACAGATGTAGCAAATAACCAATTCTTCCTACCAAGTACCATAGGTCTTATATGGTT
>JAUZSQ010000112.1 GCA_030949325.1 Sulfurovum sp. | reverse complement strand
TAAAAGAATAAAACAAAAGAATAATAATAATAATACTGCTAATACTCATGCCATACAATGCTAAAAAAAAAATAAAATAAAATAAAAAAAAAAGAAAAAAAAAAAAAAAAAAATACATTACAGCTGAAGATATGAAGGAAGGGAAGGAAGGGCACAGACATACACCCACCTGTAATAATACACACACAATAACTGTAACAAAATCATCATCAATACGTAAGAAAGCCTGGGTATGAAACGCAACCCTCCAAAGAAGCTCAAGCGCCCTGTGCTGGTCCAATACCATTGTGAGTAGTTTATGTGCATAGGCTTGATGACTCACATCAAAGATAAAAGGGTCGCTACTCACATCAAAAACCTTGTGCATGGCTATAATAATATCTGTAGCCCCCATGGTAGAAGAGAGATGTCCTCCATTTTGGCTGACCGTATCAAGTATCTTTTGACGTATGTCTTGGGCAACTTGTTCTAACTCCTCTATACTATGATTTTTGATATTCATAGCAGTGCTTTAAAGTGCTTAAAGAACACATCATTTTGTCTGACTGTACCAATCGTAATACGCAAAGCATTCATCCCATACGATGCTAGATTACGGATAATTACCCCTTTTTGGAGTAATCCATCGGCTAGGTCTGTGGAGTTGAGCCTCGCAGGTAAGACATAGGTAATAAAGTTGGTATAACTCTGAATATATTCAAATTGATGCTCTTTGGCAAAGGCTTCATAACGTCTGAATCTCTTGGGTATGTAAGGCAATAGACTCTTCTACAAAGTCTGTGTCTTTAGAAGCTTCAATCGCAGCAGCCAAAGAGAGACTAGAGATATTGAAAGGTGGTCTCATTTTACTAAGCTGTGCAATCAGGGCTTCTTGTGCAATCCCATACCCTACTCTCATACCACCCAAACCATAGGCTTTAGAAAAGGTACCTAGATAAATGACATTGGGAAACTCCATAATATCATTGGGTGTAATAGCATAAGCTTGGTCTTTGGCTGAAGCATATTCCATATACGCCCCATCGACTACGACAATAGCATCTTCTCCAATCGCACGAATGATACGCAAAACTTCTGCTTTGCTTGTGGCATCGCCTGTAGGGTTATTGGGTGTACAGATATAGACGATTTTGGGTTTTTTCATCTCATAGGCTTCTATAAATTCATCATATTTATGCTCATAAGACAGAGTACGCAAGACTTTTGCACCCATTTGCTTGGCATAAATCTCATACATCGCAAAGGTCACAGCAGACATCAAGACAGAAGATTTGTCATCAAGTACTGCACGAGAGATAAATTCTAAGACTTGGTCAGAACCAGCACCAATGATGATATTTTCACTTTTTACCTCATATTTGCAAGACAAGGCTTCTTTGAGTTCAAACATAGAATCATCAGGATAGAGATGTGCTTTGTCTGCATGGTCACGCAAGACTTGGGCTACTTTGGGACTCGTACCTATAGGATTTTCATTGGAGGCTAGTTTGACTACATCTTTGGGGTCTATTCCGTATTCACGCACCACCAATTCTATAGGTTTACCTGCTTCATAGCTTGTTATATCTTTTAATACTTTATTAAATTTTATCATCTATTTCTCTTTCTGTACTTGCTTTATATATCATCTATCTCTTTGACATAAGAACCTAATATTTTGATTTCATGCTTGTGTGCATCCAAAATGGGCTTGACTTGGCTGTCATCTTGATGTCCATTAAATTCGATAAAAAATAGTGATTCTCCATCTACAATATGTGATTTAATCTTGGTTAAGTTGATGTTGGCTTTTTCAAAATCTTGTAAAAAACTTACCAAAGAACCTGAAGCATTGCTCAATCGTACCAAGATAGAGGTTTTATCCTCCCCTGAGGAAGCATTTTTAAAATTAGAAATAATAAAAAAGCGTGTTCTATTGTTGCTGTTGTCTTCAATATTCTCAAATAATATCGGTAAATTATTGAGTTTGGCTCCTACAGCTGGACAAATAGACGCAGAATATGGCTCTTTGACAGCCAATTTTGCCCCTTTGACCGTGGATTCTACGGGAATTTGTTCGACATCTTCTAGCCCCAAATCTTCCAAAAATTTACGACATTGTCCAAAAGCAATATCTTTAGAATAAATCTTTGTAATCTTTGTAATATCATCACAGGTACTCGCAAAAGACAAATGCACCTCAACCATCACTTCTGCGATAATCTCCAGTGCATAACTATCAAGAGATTGAATCGTATCACTGACAATGCCATTGGAAGAATTTTCTATAGGAATCACACCAAACTTTGCCGTACCTTTGGAGACAGCCCTAAAAATACCTGTAATAGAAGAGATAGGCAGATATTGACTCATCGCCCCAAATTTACTCTCTGCTGCTTGATGGGTAAAAGAAGCTTCTGGTCCCAAATATGCCACAGCTTCAGGCAATTCAAGGTTTCGTGCTACAGCAAACATTTCTAAAAACAAGGCATCAATAGCACGGGGCGTAAGTTTGCCCTTATTTTGTGCTTTGAGACGCTTTAAGATAGCTTGTTCACGTTCTGGTCTATAGATAGCTGCACCTGTAGTATTTTTGAGTTCTCCTACGGTATGAACTAAATCCATACGTTCATTATAGAGCTTAAGTAAGGTATTATCAATCGTATCTATCTTTAGACGTAAATCATCCAATGTCATAGGCTTTCCTTTTACTTTTTTAAATATTCTAATTCTAATGCCACTTGGTCATCATAGCTCTCACGCCTACGAATCAATCTATCCTCACCCTTTTCTAGTGCTACTTCGGCTGGTTTAGCTCGTGTATTATAATTACTCGCCATCGTAAACCCATACGCACCCGTAGAATGTACAAGTAAAATATCATTATGCTCCAAAGGAGGCAAGGCTACATCTTTGCCCAAGAAGTCACCACTTTCACACACAGGACCCACCACATCAGCAGGAGTGAGTGTACCTTCAACTTCTACAGCTTCAATCTTATGATAGGCATTGTATAAACTAGGACGGATAAGGTCATTCATCGCTCCATCGATAATCACAAAACGCTTAGAACCATTGACTTTTTCATACAATACTTTAGTCAAAAATACCCCTGCATTAGCAACCATATATCTACCTGGTTCACAAAGCAAGGTCACATCAAGCCCTTTGGTCACTTCAAAGATAGCTCCTGTATATTCTTTTGCTGTAATAGTCACTTCATCATCATACACCACACCAATGCCACCTCCAACATCAAAAAATTTAATATCAATATTAATAGCTTTGAGGGAACGTACCAAATCGGCTACAATCGCACAAGATTCACGAATAGGCGTAAGATTAGTGAGTTGTGAACCAATATGGAAATGAATCCCGATAGGGTCTAATGATTCTGATTTCTTGGCATAAATATACATACGTTTTGCCATATCAATTTCTACACCAAATTTATTCTCATGTAATCCTGTAGAGATATAGGGATGTGTTTGTGGGTCAATATTGGGATTGACACGAATAGAAATACGGGCTTTCTTGCCTAGCTCTTTTGCCATCATCTCTACACGCTTCATCTCTGCTTCTGATTCTAAGTTTAAAAGTAAAATATCCAGATGAAGTGCATCATGGATTTCATCATCACGCTTTCCTACCCCTGAAAAAATAATACGATACGGTGCAATCCCTGCTGATAAAGCACGTTTCACTTCTCCAATACTCACACAATCAGCACCAGCACCAAGCTTGGCAAGGTGTGCAATCACCGAAAGGTTTGAATTGGCTTTGACTGCATAATTTATGAGTGATTTTTTGCCACCAAACGCCTCTTTGAGTGTGGTATATCTATTGCTAATATAGTCAAAATCATACACATACAAAGGGGTACCATATTTTTCTGCCAATGCTTTTATTTCTATCTTCATCTTTTTGTATCCTCAGTTACCCATAGCATGAGTCTATTTTAAAGTGATTCTATCTAAAAATGACTAAAACTAGGCTATACTTCTTTTATCATATTATTATAGGAGAGTCAACTATGAAACATATCATAGCCGTATTATTATTTGTTAGCACTATGTCTTTTGGAGCATCAAAGGCTGTACTAGATGCACAAATCAAAGAGGCACTTATCGCCTTTGAAGAAGAGATACCTGGAGGAAATACTTTTATCGCTAATGCCAAAGGGTACATGATTTTTCCACAAGTGATTAAAGCAGGATTTGTGATTGGTGGAGAACACGGAGAGGGTATACTCATAGAAAATAATAGTAGTATCCCAAAAAGCTATTATAGTATGACTTCAGCATCTATTGGACTTCAAGCAGGGGCGCAAACGACTACCTATGTCATTGTCTTTACCACAGCACAAATGCTTCACAGCTTTAAAGTAAGCAATGGTATTGAAGGTTCTATTGATGGGTCTATTGCAATTGCAAAATGGGGTAAAGGCAAAGATATTAGTTCATTGAGCTTTGAGAAACCGATTATCGTTTTTGCCTTCAGTCAAAAAGGTTTGATGTATAACCTCAATGTCAAAGGTACCAAGTTTACCAAGATAGACAAATAAACCGTTTAGGAATAGTTTTCTAGTAA
>JAUZSQ010000111.1 GCA_030949325.1 Sulfurovum sp. | reverse complement strand
TACATTTAAAATAGGTGAAAATGCACCCGAAGTGACAAAACCTACTTTTTGTCATTTTTGATACACTTCAAAGTCTTTTCTTGCACTTCTTCTTGTCGTGGTTTTAAAAGGCAATAAGATTCTTGTTAAACCCTCACTCTCTTTGTTTGGCTAAAGCATCTTTTCCAAAATACTCTCTTTTGAGATTCACAAACTTTCCTAGATTGGCTTCAAGAGGGTGCTAATCGTTTTCACTCAAATCATTACCATAAAGGCTATAAACCCATTTCAAGTCTCAAAATATCTCTTGAACCCAGTCCTGCTGGTTTTGCTCCGTCAGCCAGTAAAGCATCCCAAAGCTTTACTGATGTTTCTGCATCAATATAAAGCTCATAACCCAGTTCCCCTGTATATCCAGTACGACTAAGTAAACACTCACTGTCAAATACTTTAGTTTGCACAAATGAGAAAAAGCCTAAGCTGTCTAAATCAACATCAAAATACTTGGCTAAAATCTCTTTAGATTTAGGTCCTTGCACATCAAGTTTGGCATACGCCATAGATTTATCTTCGAGTGTTGCGTTAGAGATTCTTTCTTTTAAGACTTTTAAATCATTTTCTCTCGTTGAAGCATTAACAACAATCATCAACTCATCATCGCTTAATCTATAAATAATCAAATCATCAATGACCCCACCTGCTTCGTTGAGCAAAAAACCATATTTACATTTACCAATCGCCAATGCTTCAATATTTACAGAAGTAGCTTCATTCATACCAGAGGTCACAATGTCACCCTTAAAGAAAAACTCTCCCATATGAGAAGTGTCAAATAATGCCACATCATTTCTACAGTGACCATGTTCTGCGATAATCCCATCAAATTGTATAGGCATATCCCAACCACAAAAACTCACATTTTTTGTTTTTAGTGCTTGTTGTCTCTCATACAGTGGGGTTTTTAGTAGTTCTTGCATTTAAAAGCCTTTGCTTATAATATTAAAATTCCGACATTATAGCGAAATACCTTAGCCAAAGCCAATTACTCTTATATATTGATATAATAAAAAATACAAGGGGAGAACATTATATATCTCAACAATATTCTTATTGGTGCGTATCGTTACTACTTTATTTGTAGTTTGTTAGCGTGGCGACTGACCCTAATATAACTCACAAACTCAAACTCACAACTTTAAAATATAGACAGCTAAATTTAAAATATTATCAACACTTGTATTATATTTGAAGTAAGGCTTTGAATCATATATTTTTTGATAGATATATTTTGGTTTATTTTTTATTAGAATTTAATATTAATTGAGAATTTTTAAAAGAAAAATCAGGTTGAATACCCTCATTCTCAATATCTTTTTTATCTGATAGAAGGTATTTTGAGACAGTGAGTTTAATTACTTCATCTTTGTCTATAGGTATCACATCTTGTATTGCACTTTTACCAAAAGTTTTTGTACCTATGAGAATAGCTCTTTGATGGAGTTGTAATGAACCTGCTACAATCTCACTAGCTGATGCACTAAGCGAATTAACCAATATTACTAAAGGTATATTTGGAAATATTGTTTTTTTATGTGCATGATAAGTATAGGTTTTGAATCTATCCTTTTCATAAAGAATGATTCCTTTTTCTATAAATAAATCAACCAATTTAATAGATTCTTCCAATAGACCTCCCGTATTATTTCTTAGGTCTAAGATAATACTATGAGGTCTCTTATCATGGGTTTTTAATATTCTTCTTATACTAGAAACAACAGTTATATCAAAGAATCGTATTTTGATATAGAGAATATTGTCTTTTAGGGATAAAAAATAGGTTGATTTATAGTTTCCTTTTAATTTATTTTTTAATTCTGTACTTTTTGATTTGTCTAATAAACAACTATATTTATCTAAAGTATTTTGTGATTGATGACTTTGAATATAGTATTTTTCTATAAGACTATCAACTAAATCTACTTTTTTAGGATTCGTCTTGACACAAGCAGATAGAAAAATAACTAAAGAAAGTAATAGGGGAACTCTTTGTATATTTCTAAGGCTTAAAAATACCATTTCAAGCCTATAGATAGAGCATTTATTTCATGTTTTGATAATGCTATAAAAAAAGCATTATCATCGTATATTTGATATTGCAACCTTAACTCTATTTTTTCATCTGTAATGGTATTCTGAAAAATATTTTCTCTACCATATTCTATATTAAATTTTAACTGATTAAAATCTGCAAATAAACCTATATGAGGATAAAGACGCTGATGTTGATTTTGTGAATGTAAGGATGCATTTATCATAGAATAGAATTTATAGTTTTCAAATACTTTCCATGTATAACCTATGCCTACACTTCCAAAATAATCTCGTTTCTCTTGCTTTAGAGTCCCAATATGTAAACTCCAAGACCATGGAGCTTCAATATCAAAAGAAAACTCTTCTGTCTTTACAATACCTTAGCCAATTTGTATTTTTACTAAAAAATAGCTATTTTCTTCTTCTCTAACCCTCCTATTTACGGGGTTTGAACTTTTCAAAATATGCTCATTTTCATTTTGGCGAAGGTATTGGTCTTTAATCGTCTAATTTTAATTAAATCTAATTTTATCAATGAGATATTATTTTTTTTAAGCTCTAGCTGTGTTTCTAAAAGTGTTAATCTATCGCCAAAATAAGTATTATAACCTATATCTTCAATAGAAAATGGACTATAGGAAATTTCTAAGACATCATTTTTTTTATACTTCTTTAGTCCTAGTTGAAAGATTGTAGGCTTATTAGTATCTGTAATTGGACGCTTATTTTTAGGTAATTTTTTTGAATAAGTCTCTACAGGAAATTTAAACCTTTGAAGAAGGATTATATGTTTCTCTTGTCTAGCCTTCATATATTCAGAAGAACTCTTATCTATATTTTGTAGTTTATAGGTATAAAATTCTAGTAAAAAATGGCATCCTCCCCAACCCCCTAAAAGTAGTGCACACTTAAAATAGACCATACCTCCCCCCTAAGTACCAGAGGAAATCTAAAAAATTAACAATAATCTATTCTAAAAGCAACTATCTAACTAAAGAAAGAAATCTTTATTTTTACTCTCAATAGCCTCAGTCAAAAGCTCTATCCAATCTTTATCTTGCTTTTTATGGGTGAGTATCTCCATCGGTGTTTTACCTTTTCGTTTGCCCTGAACATATCGTCTCATGATTATGATAAAATGCAAAAAGGTTGAGAAACTCTGGGGTCACCTGATTTCTTGCTCGGTCTAAATAGGGGCGTAAGATAGAGTTGATGTTCTCAACTATAGATGAAGCTTGAATGATATTATCTAGCTCATTAAATACTTTTTCTTTAATATCCTCATATGTATCACCTAAGATTTGCTTAGAATTTTCAGCATATATAGCTCTTTTCTCTTTTGCTCTTCTCTTTCTATCACTCTTTTTAGCTTTGATAACAGCCTTATTCCATTGCCACTCTAAGCTAAGATTCTTTATCGCATCATTACTTACCCCTAATGCTTTGCAGACTTTTATAGCCTCTTTCGTCTGCTCAAAGTAGTCTAGCAAATCAGGAAGAATCTTTTTGATACTCTTAACCTCTTTATTTACCTTTGTATGTTCTAAGAGTTCCATCAGTTCAATGGCTGTCTCTATCTCTCCTCTTGCCCAATTAGCATCACGAATCTCTCCATTGGAGTGAAAGGGATTAAGTTGTTTTATCGCATATTTGTATAAATAGCTAAAGTTTTCATACAATTCAATCGCTTCAATTGTCTTCACACAAGCCTCATCGTATAGCTTTGCTTTTTCATCAAATACTTTTTGGCTTATTCTGGATAAACATACCTCTTCACGCTCGTATTCACTTGCTATAGAGCCATAAGCCTTTGCCCTAAATATCCGTACAAAGTCACCTAATCTATGGGAGAGGGCATGAAATGTATCAGGCTGTCGGTGAACCCCAATCAAGCTATCTTTGATTCCTGTAAGTAATCCTGTTCCTTGGTCACTTACTGTATTATTGATTTCTATATCTCGGTTAGATGTCAAATAGTTAATATGTTTTGACCAAGTCTTAGCACTTCTATCCTCAGCCAATTGTATATTGAGTATCGCGGTACTTTTAGGCTCAACCATTATAAGAATCGGAGTTGAACCTATAAATATCTCATCAAGAAGCGCTGTGATTTGAAAGCTTTTATCCATAGGTATGGATTCTATACTTGGGATTAATGCACCCATCGCTGATAAACTTCTACCGATAGTACTAGCACCAGAATAATCCAACTTCTCACGCTTCATCATTGTAGAGATAGCTCCAAGACTAGAAGCTCCTTCAAATCTGTAGCTTAATATCTTTGAAAAGATTTCTTTTTTACTGAGTTTCTTCATTGTTTGATATGTAGTAAATACCAAAGGGAGTAAACGTTGTAATCTCTCTATGAGCATATAGACAAATCTCCTAGAAATGTTGTACTCTATAGCTAATTCTGTGATAGCTCCATACTCTTTTGCTTTTTGTGCTTCATATGCTTGATAGGAAATATCTAATCTTATTTCTGGCGTTAAATCAGCTCTTCTTGCATACTTGATTGCGTAGTAGTTTAAGAGTTCTATAAAGTTTTTTTTAGTATCATCTTTTTACCTCTTACGGTATTTATTTCACTCAATACATTGCTTTTGTTGAGTGAGTCTCTTATTTTACTTCTTTTCTTTCATTTATGCTAATTTTTATTGAATTTATTGGGAAGTGTGTAGTTGTTTGGGAGGATGCCCATTTTTCCTAGTCAATTGATAGGAAGACAAAAAGAGTTTAGGGCTTTTTATGACAAACTCTATGATAACAAACTCTCCAATCTACTCATCTATGGCGAGGGAGGAATGGGGAAGAGTGCTATCGTAGGTAGTTTTGCTTTGGAGCTTTTGCGAAAGGGTTATAAAGTCTTTGATTTGTCTTTTAAGAGTCATGAGCCTCTCATTAATTTTATGCAAAGTATCACATCTTCTCTCAAAGATAAAGAGCATGAGAGCATCACAGACGATAGAGCTAAATTTAAGAAGATATTAGAAGCCTTATCTAAAGCACACGATAATAAAATCGTCTTTATTTTTGACAACTTGGAATCAATACAAAATATGGATACCAAAGAGATAGAAAATCCGACGATTAGAATGTGGATAGAAGTCCTCAAAGACAGAGAAGATATTATCTTACTGATGACCTCTCGTTGGAAATGGGATACTTGCAAATCCTCCATACATTTACTCTCTCCTCTCAAATCAGACTTTTTACATTATGCTATTCGCAACTACCATACTATCCCTATAGAGCAGATAGAGAGTGCTTTTGATATTTTTGGTGCAAATTATGAGGCGACGAACTACTTTTTTGAGGCACTCAAAGGATTAAATAAAGAAGAAGAAAATGAATTTATAATCAAAGTGATAAAAGCTAAAAAAGAAGCCAAAGAATATATCTTCACATATATGGCATTAGAGCAAATATTATCAAGACGAACCCCCAAACAAATAGCACTACTGCACAGAATACCACAGTACCACACAAGCATACCAAGAGAAGGAATAAGAGCCATCGCATTGGACTTACCCAAAGAAGACTTGGACATATTGGTCTCTTTTTCCCTCATAGAAGAGAGTCTGCACTATCACAACGATAAAAAAGTAGCCCAATACCAACTCTCTAGCCTAGTCTATGAATATATCAAAACAGAGATAGTACCCAATCTAAAACTCAAAGAAAAAGCCTCTCTTTTTCAACTCTATCTACTCAAAAACCATAGAAAAACCTTGACACAAGGATATATAGCCTTTGAAGCATTAGAAGAGACTAATTTAACAAATAAGCTAAGAGAGTGGTTGTTTGAAGAGGGAGAGTTAGAAGAAGATAAAGAGGAAAAGAAAGAGTTAAGAGTCAAAGGCTTAATCTTAAATCAAATTGCTATAATTTATAAAAGAAGAGGCGAGTTACCCAAAGCCTTGGAGTATTTAGAAAAGTCTTTAAAGATACAAGTGGAGATAGGAGATAAATCAGGATGGTGTGCTACTAAGTTTAATATGGGGCATATTTATTTGGCAACTCAACCTATGCACTAAAAGTACATAGGTTGAGTGTAACGGACTGAAAGTCCTAGCTGACGCGTAGATTACTTTCCTCTCTTATTCCAATATCATATTAGCTAAATCTTTATTTGATGGATTTCTATGATGTTCAAGATACTCATTAACCATCTCTTGACTTACATTTCCCGTACTCCATGTCTCCATATCCTATCGCCCAAAAATGCTTTCCCCAATATTGTTTTGATAGTTCTTTAAACTCTTCCTGTAACTTTCTTGAACTTCGTCCTTTTAACTTCTTTACTATATCACTCACTGACACTTTTGGAGGATACTCTATATGCATATGGACATGGTCTTTACTTACCACTCCCTTTAATATTCTAATATCTTCGGCATCACATATTTGTATAATTATCTCTGCATCGCTTTTGTATATCACCTTTCAAAACTCCATACCTATATTTTGTTACCCATACTATATGTACTTGTATTTGGCTTATTGTGTGATTTCCATTTCTCATTCCACATTCTAACTTTTAACACATTCCTAGAAGCTAAAGCCTTGCACTAAAGTGCATAGTTTTGACTAGCGTGACTAGGACAATAAATTACCTAAAAGAAAAGATAGATTACCTCATACGCCAACAATTTACCTCCAAAAGTGAAAAACTAAACCCTAACCAACCAAGTCTAGTTCGAAGATACTAAAGAGACAATCGAAGTAATAGAAGATGAAGAGATTGAAATAACATTTAAACGAAAGAAAGGTGGAAGAACTTCACCACCTAAAGAGTTACCAAGAGTAAGAGTAGAACACGATATAGGTGATGAAGAGAAAGTGTGTAGTTGTGGTGACACAATGCATAGAGTAAAAGAGATAATATCAGAACAATACGATATCGTACCTGCAAAGTTCCAAGTCATAGAAAATGTTCGGTTCGTATATGGCTGTAGATGTGGAGAAAACCAGTGACCACAGCATTAGCCCCATTCATACTCCCAAAGACACAAGTAACTGCTTCATTCTTAGCAACTATTGCCGTACAAAAATTTGAAGATGCATTGCCACTGTATAGACAAGCCAAAATATTTAAAAATAGATTTGGGGTTCCATTTAGTGATACTACACTCTCCAATTGGATGATAAAAGCTTCTGAGAAACTCAAACCTTTTAAGCAGAGACTTAAAGAGAGACTCTTAGAGAATGAATATATACAAGCAGATGAGACTACACTACAAGTGGTGAATGCACACAAAAGCAAAGCAACGAAGAAATCCTATATATGGCTAGGTGTAGGAATGGATAAATATAAAGTAGTCTATATGCACTATGCCAACAATAGAAGTGCCGTAGTAGCCTCTTGAACTCTTTAAAGGTTTTAATGGCTATCTCCAAACAGATGGATATGCTGGATATAATGCTACAGTCCAAACAAATGATATGACACATTTAGCGTGTTGGACTCACGCGAGGAGAAAGTTTGCAGATATAGTCAAATCAGGAGTCAGTGACCTAGAAAGTAAGCGTTATGCACAAGAAGCCATAATACTTATACAAAAAACTCTATAAAATAGAAAGAGAAATCAAAGATGACCCTCCTGATAAAAAACTACTCATCAGAAAAGAGAAATCTCAAGCTATCATCAACACCATAAGAGAATGGATTAACACAAAGTTCTATAAAGCACAAGAACTTGCTGGGGCTATTGCTAAAGCATTTGTGTATCTTAATAATCAATTTGCTAAGTTAGAAGTCTATCTCACCGATGGCAGACTCAATATAGATAACAATGGAGCAGAGAACCATATAAGACCTATGGTACTTGGTAGGAAGAATTGGTTATTTGCTACATCTGTTAAAGGTGCTGAGGCTATTGCTACTTGGTATACTATTATTGAAACTGCAAAGGCGAATGGATTGGAACCATATCACTATTTGAAGTATCTTATGACTGAGTTTCCTTATTACCAAAGGGATGGTAGAGATATTGAAGCGTTGTTACCTTGGAATGTAAGTGATGATGGGGTAGTTAGGATTTCTTAGGGGTTGGTGGGGTTATTATGGGGGTTACATTTTTCCTGCTGTGAAGATAGTTTTTCGCTTACCGTCCTCGTCAAGTACTGATTTGGTGGCATCTCTTTTTATAGTTACCTCTATTTCATTGACAAATATCTTCACTTTTTGCATCTTTTTATCCACTTTATATTTAATGGTTTTAAGGTAGCTTCCTAGCGTTAATTCTTTTGCCAAATCTCCTTGTTTTACCTCTCTATCCTCGTCAGGCAGGTAAACTTTGTGATTTGATTTAGCTCGAATCAGATAGCACCAACCATTGGCTTCATACTCTCTCATTAAGGCTACACTATCTCCTTCTCGGTCAATAATATCAACCAACTCTTTTTCAAACTTATAATTTTCTCGTATGTATTTAGTTCTTTGAACCAACTCCTCTAAATGCGTTAAGTTTGTATCAATATTGCTATCATAAGTGGAGTATATCTTCTCACTTGTTGCCAAGTTTTGGGCTAAGGCACCCAAAGGATTTCCTTTCTCATCCATTGCCAATGAAGCTTGCAAATCATAGCCTATTTGTTTCGCATTCCCTTTCTTATTCTTAGTCACAAGTTCCTGTTTCTTTGTATGCTTTTTATAGTCCAAATGTGACCAATCATAGGCTACCAAGGTATAGTTACCTACTCTTTTGTTACTTTGCTCTACCACTTCTTCTATGATTGGGTCATTGAGTGAGGGAATTGTTACTTCTTCATTATTATAAAATCGCCATGACGCTTGGACTTGACTCCATCCATCTGTCTCCAATACTAGGTTCATTCCACTTTGGCTTTTATGTTTTGTATTCATCTCACCTCTTACTAACTTCTGATATCTTTTTTTAGTCTTTGATTCATGTCTTTTCTTTTACTTGAATAATAGCACTTTTTCTTTTGAGTTAGTTGTGTAGAAAGGTATGATCAAAGTCTATGCTTTTAGGAATAGAAGTAAATTAAAACCAACTTTTAGGGTACCCACAAGGGGATACCCCTACGAAATAACATCGTGTAGGGGCAATCCCTTGTGGTTGCCCTTTGGAAGTTATTTATATTTTACTCCTTAGTAGTCTTAACTATGGGGCTACGGTATAATATGGCTTCATCACAAAGGATAGCTATGCGACTCATACTATTTATACTTTTTCTCTCAAACATTCTTTCTTGCCCAAAGGAGAAGTTCACTTATACTTTGGTAGCAAGTAAATATATGAATCAATCTATGATTGATTCTCCATTATTGGTCTCAATATTTCAAAGCACTGATAACTTACAGAATAAATTCGTGAGTTTTGATATACCCATTCCTTCACCTGCACCAGAACCTCAATCAGATATTCATTTTAAATTATTGGCTCAAGGTAATAGTCTTATAGAAGTGACTTCATCAGCTAATCTATCACTACACACTATATTAGGTATTAGAGGTTTTTGCAAAGATACTTATGGCTGTCGTCTACGTATTAAAGTACCAAAATTACTGTCTGCAATCTCGAAAGCAGGTATATCTGTTCCAACAGATTATTCATATAAGTTTTTTGCTCCACAGCGTATTTCATCAACACATTCTAATGATGAAAGAAATCTTTATATTTTTACATAAAACCTTGTCTTGTTAGGTGTAGCTAACCTACGTCTTGCTCAAATATTTCCTACTAGAAAGGCTAAAGCACATGTCGTAATAGGTCGTGAACCCATGCCTACAGGAGCTAATACTATATTTTCCGATGGAGATAAATTGCTCATTGATGGTTATAATTTTGGACGCATCTATCAGTTAAATTAAATCTGATTCATGCCCTACGCTTACAGTAGGTTATATAAACTATTATGGTAAAATTCCACGCATAAAATACTTCTGTAAGGAAATACCTTGTTTGATATTCAAAACTATTCAAAACAAAACATTAAAAACGATATTCTCTCAGGTGCGTTGGTCTCTGTGGCTCTTGTACCAGAGGCGATAGCCTTTTCATTTATCGCGGGAGTTTCTCCTGTTGTAGGTCTGTATGGGGCTTTTATTATTGGGCTTATTACGGCACTGTTTGGGGGTAAACCAGGGATGATTTCTGGGGCTACGGGTTCGGTGGCTATTGTCTTTGTAGCCCTTGGGATTTCTGTAGTACAGATGTATCCAGAAT
Source organism: Sulfurovum sp. (assembly GCA_030949325.1). Lineage (GTDB taxonomy): Bacteria > Campylobacterota > Campylobacteria > Campylobacterales > Sulfurovaceae > Sulfurovum. The sequence goes on along the minus strand of JAUZSQ010000111.1, from coordinate 24,164 downwards.
TAGGCAAAGAAGCACTCTCTACTATGATACTACACTATATATTACTCACTTCCATCATTGCAGGATTGATACAGCTTAGTATTGGGCTGATGAAGATGGGTAAATTTATCCGTCTAGTACCACAACCTGCCCTCTTTGGTTTTGTCAATGGTTTGGCAATTGTGATAGCCCTTGCACAGCTTCCTTTTCTCGCTCCTGCCAATATGGAACAATATCAAGGATGGATGGCAATCGTCTCAGCGTCTTTGAGTGAAAATTATCTTATGTATGTGATTATTATCCTTACTATGGCAACGATGCACTTTTTACCCAAGTTCTCCAAAGCTGTTCCTGCTGGACTCATTGCTATTATTGTGATTACTTTAGTGACGTACTTATTGCATATTGATACCAAAGTAGTCGGTGACTTAGCAGACCTTTCCAATGTCTCTATGCCAAGCTTTATCTTGCCTCTGTCTTCATTGTTTACATGGGAAGCGATGGCTATTATCTTGCCTGTGGCACTCATTGTAGCACTCGTAGGTCTTATCGAATCTCTGCTTACGCTCTCAGTACTTGATGAGATGGGTGGCAAACGTGGTTCAGGAAACAAAGAATGTATCGCCTTGGGTGTAGGAAATACCACCTCTGGACTCTTTGGTGGTATGGCAGGATGTGCGATGATTGGGCAATCTGTTATCAACTTTACCTCAGGAGGACTGGGTCGTCTCTCTTCTTTTACCGCGGCCGTGTTACTCATTATCTTGGTGGTGAGCTTTTCTGAAGTGATTGCTGTGATTCCAGTGGCTGTATTGGTAGGGATTATGTTTATGGTGAGTATTGGGACATTTGAATTTTCTTCGCTCCAACGTATCAAGCACATGCCTCGCTCTGATGCTTTTGTGCTGATAGTCGTGACTATTATTACCGTACTTGAAGACTTGGCAGTGGCTGTCATCGCAGGTATTATTATCTCGGCGTTAGTCTTTGCTTGGGAACATGCCAAGATATTGGCACGTACTTCTACTGATGACGAAGGCAAAAAAGTCTATACGTTAGAAGGTCCTCTCTTCTTTGCTTCGGTGACTTCCTTTAACGAACAGTTTGATATAGAAAATGACCCTAGTGAAGTGATTATTGATTTTAAGAAAGCCAGAGTGATGGACAGCTCAGGTGCAGAAGCCATTGATGTATTGACCGATAAATACAAAAAAGCAGGGAAGAAGCTTACCCTCCGACACCTCTCAGCAGATTGCAAAAAGACCCTACACTCCGCAGGACCTTTTTGTACCTATGAAGAAGATGACCCTACCTATAAAGTAGCCACCAATGTCTAAGGCATAGTAAAATCCATACTTAAAACGACGTAGCAAAACACTGCGTCCAATAAGACCCTACCCTAGACAATCCCATTTCTTGGAATGTTGGACTCATAATATTGCTACAATGCCCTGCACTGCCTAACCATCCTGCTATCACAGAGGCTTCGGAAGTATATCCTAGTGCGATATTTTCACCATACGTTTGCCAGTTATATCCCACACGAGACAGCCTATCTCCTGCCGAAGAACCGTCACTACCTGTATGCTCAAAAAAGTCATTACGATACATATCATCACTATGAATCCGTGTCGCAGACTCAACGGTAGGACTCCAAACAATAGGGCTTACTGCTGGATAAAATGTACTCCCACAAAAATACCCTCCTGTACGGGCTTCATTGACCAAAGAGAGTAATAAAGCTTGGTCTAAGACGACTTCTCCCTCTACCAAAGAACTTGTTCTTGTCTCTTCTATCACAATAGGAATGAGTAATTCACCCATAGGAATCAAAACTACTTTAGCCTCCGAGTTACTCGCTACAAGTAACAACATAAAAAATATTTTTTGTATCTTTTTCATCTTATTTTCCTTATAAATTAGAAACACTCTCTAAATTTTAACATAAAAATTGGCTATACTATCGTTATGGCAAAAAAAAAGCAAAAATATCTTATAAAACTCAATAATAAAATACGAAACTATTTTAATGGACAAGCTTTCGATGAAGGCATTGCAGGTGTAGATGATGATAAACTCATAGAGCTTATTATGCTACTTCAACGTAATCTCTCTTCTCATACACATGATGATATGGTACGGGCTTTACGTCGTATTTGGAGTGAAGAAGGTGCAGGTACGCGTGAACTCATTGTCTCTTATCTCACCCAAAGCTACAAGTCTGTGCATACAAGCAAGAGTGACAAACCCAAGCGTGTCACCGATAAAGTAGATAAAATACTGATACTCCTAGAAGAGACTCCCCATACACAGCAGGAAGAAAATCTCATTTTGGATGCATTTATCAATGTCTCTAGTAGTAAAATTACCTCGGACAAAGTACTCAACAAGCTACAATATATGCGTCTCTCTCAAAGACTCAAGACCTTGGAATCTGCCTTAGATGCACAATGCAATACCAGCAATGAAATGGAGTTTTATCATAGCTTTACTTTTGCGTTAAAACAATATGATTTTACTAAACTTCTTTTATGTAAAACCCCTTCTTTGAGTCTCAATGATATGTGGGAAAGTAGTGATGAAGAGATTATAGTACAGTTAAAAGTTATCAAAGCAGAAAGTATTGTAAAAAAGTCACTTGAAATTGAGAGATTTTTGACCCCTCTTAGCCAAGAGAATCATCCCTATCTAAGCCAAAAGCATATCTATAGCTCTCTCAAAGCGATGCCTCGTGAGTCTAGCCTTAGCCATGCACCTATTGACCTCTTTATTATAGAAGATTTACTCAATACCATCAGTGACAAATACACACTCTTTGAAAGTAGCGACCACTTTATTGTAGAACAGAGCAAACACTATACACTCTTTGGGCAAAATGTAGAATATATTAGTGCTGTCTCCTATGAAAAGCCTTTTATCTATCACCTCATTTGGAGTCATAGCCCTTTGCCCGTCCAAAGCGATATGGACAGGGTCACTGATGAACTCATCGCTCACTTTGAAGGGGCTGTAGAAGAAGTGTTCCAAGATATGCAAGAACAAAATAGAAAATTGATGATAGAGACAAGTATCTTAGAAGACTTTATCGTACGATTCATTGTCCCTCAAGTCGAAGCTTCTGCTGTACTCAAAGTCAAAGAAAAGAGTAAAAGACGTATTTTATTTCATTTTCAAGAATATATTAAACCCCTACAAGCCAAGCAAAAACGTGAAGAACTACTCGCCAAAACCATTCGTGATTTCAAAAATCTTTTTCCTCTAGCACGACAACTCAAACGTAAAATTATCTTTCATGTAGGCCCTACGAATTCAGGTAAAACCTATACAGCGATGGAAGCACTCAAAAGTGCCACCACAGGATATTATCTAGCACCCTTACGTCTCTTGGCTTTGGAAGGCTATGAAAACCTACAAAAAAAGTGGTGTTTCTGTCTCTTTGATTACAGGAGAAGAAGAGATTATTGATGAAGAATCTACCCATATCTCTTCTACAATTGAAATGATGAACTCTTCTGTAGATGTGGATGTCTGTGTGATTGATGAAATACAAATGATAAGTGACCGTGACCGTGGATGGGCTTGGGCAAATGCACTCATGGGCATACCTGCAAAGACTCTGATACTCACAGGCTCTACCAATGCCTTAGAAGCAGTACAAGAACTTTGTACCTATCTCAATGAGCCTTTGGAGATTGTCCATTTTGAGCGTAAAAATACCCTCAGCATGATGAAAGAGCCTACTCCCTTAAAAGATATTAGTCCACAAACTGCCATAGTAGCCTTTAGTCGCCGTGACGTACTCTCTTTGAAACAACAACTCTCCCAACAGTACAGTGTCTCCGTCATCTATGGGAATCTATCCCCTGAAGTTAGGCGTGAAGAAGCCAAGCGTTTTAGAAATGGACAAAGCCAAATCCTCGTCTCCACCGATGCCATTGCCATGGGGCTAAATCTCCCTATCAAAACCCTGCTTTTTGCCAAAGACAACAAGTTTGATGGCTTACGCAGACGCGAACTCTTGCCCAGCGAAGTCTCTCAAATCGCAGGTCGAGCAGGAAGATATGGCTTTGAAGAAGAAGGCTATGTCGGCACACTAGAAGCCCAAGCCTTAGAAACGATTACTTCTTGCTTTTATGCCCCATTGCCTACTATTAAACTGCCTGTCTCAGTGATGGCAAGTTTGGAACATGTCTTACTCATAGGAGAGATACTAGAGACAGACAATGTCAGTACTATCTTGGGATTCTTTGCTGATAATATGGAATTTGAAGGTCCTTTTGTGGCTGCGAATATTGACTCTATGCTAGAGATAGCTTCTATTGTAGATGAGTATCACCTAGAACTCAAAACACGGTATTTTCTTAGCTGTGCCCCTGCTAGTATCCATTCTCCTTATATAGAAGCCACCTTTCATCGCTACATCAAGCAAATAGAAGCAGGTGGACAAGTCCTCTATATCCCTCCAAGAGACCTGCCAGAGTTTGCCCAAACCAACGATATGTTACTCAACGCCGAAGACCGTGTCCGTGAAATTTCGCTTTACCTATGGCTTAGTTTTAAATTCCCTGATATTTTTCAAGATACCGACAAAGCCCTAGAAGCGAGAGTTAGACTCAATCAATATATAGAAAACTCCTTACGCCAAGGACACTTCACCAAACAATGCCGTAAATGTAAAAAACCCTTAGACTTCTCGTATCGTTTTAGCATCTGTGACACTTGCCATTCCAAAAACAAACGAGGATATAGCAGTACTAGCAATACAAGAGGGGGGTTTTCGTCGAAGTCGAAGGAGTTAATTATGAGTATTCTACTGTAGGAATTTTAGGATTAAATGGCGGAGAGTGAGGGATTCGAACCCTCGGTAACCGTGAAGCTACACACCCTTAGCAGGGGCGCGGATTAAACCAACTCTCCCAACTCTCCGTATGTTTTGTGGATAAAATTATAGTAGATTAGTCTTAAATAGAAGCTTAATTTATTACTTTTTAAAAATCACTTTATTTTTACCACTCTCTTTGGCTTCGTAAAGTGCTTCATCTGCCCTTTTGAGTAAGGTATCTATATCATCTTCTTCTTGTCTTGCTGAGACACCAAAACTAACAGTCAAACGCTCTATCGATGCAAAAGTATGCTTGGCAATGATTTCGCGTACCCTTTCTATCTTGCCCATAATATCACTCATATTTTGATACTCCAACAACAAAAGAAATTCTTCTCCACCCCACCTTGCAAAAATATCTTCTTTTCTCATATTGTCTTTTATCAAGGAAGAACATTCTTTCAACACACTATCCCCTACTTGATGTCCATAGCTATCATTAATCATTTTAAAATTATCAAAATCAAGGACTACTACCACAAAATCACCCTCTTCTTGCATCATCCTTTTGAGTCGCATATCAAAATAAGATTTGTTGTAGGCTCCTGTAAGTAAGTCTATATGCATTTTATCTGTGAGTTTAGTCACTTTAGTGAGGGTAAAAAGCTTATGACTGTGATTAATAGATGTAGCTTGTAGGATAAACGTATCCTCGTTGATATAGATATACTCTTCTTTTGTGCTTACATAGTCAAATAGACTATTATAATCATCAAGGGGTACATCTACATATTGATAGATATTTAACTTTTTTATATCATAATCAATCATAATATCTGTACAAAAGTAATCTTCAAACTGTGCATTACTATATAATATATCATTTTCATAAGTACAAAACAAGAGTGCATTTTGACTGTTTAATATCTTTTGTAACCTATTGTTAACCAAAATAGATTCATTGCTATATTGTAAAATCTTCTGACTAGAAACGGTCATACTTGTAATATCATGAAGTAAGATAAAGAGGTTGTTTTCATCATAATAGTCAATCGTCATATTGACATAATAGGCTTTCTTGCACACTGATTCCAAAGAATATGTTTCCTCTGTATGAATAAAGAGATTATGCATCTCTTCTTCTATACCTACCAATTCAGGGAAGTAATCAAAGACAGGTAAGCCTCTTTGGGGGATATCTTCTACATATTTACAAATATTTGAAGAAGTATTCACTACATTAAAGTCTTTATCTATTTGAACATACTCAAATAAATCTTTCTTAAAGACTATATTCAGTATCGCTTGTATATCTTTCATACTACCATTTGCCTCATCAGTTGTAGAAAGACTTCTTCGACACAATCATCATCTTTTGCCGAAGTTAAAAAGGTATTCTCATCTAAGAGTATCTTGGCTTTTGATGCTTCATCCAAGAGGTCAATTTTGTTATATGCTGTGACTATCTTTCCTTTGGGGTTTTCGAGTAAAAATATTTCTTTATGTCTTTCTAGTCCCTTTATCGTCTCTTCTCTACTGCTATCTGCCACACAAATAGCTCCACTTGCACCCTTGTAATAGCCTAAGGCAATTTTCTTACTAGGGGTTGAACCTTCTACATCCCAAATAATCATCTCATATTCTACCCCTGCTACCTCAAAATATTTTTTGGCAATTTTGACCCCTATAGTCGTAAGGTACTTATCATCAAATGCACCATCTACATATCTTCTTACTAAACTTGTTTTACCTACTGAAAAATCACCTAGTAGCAGTATTTTTTTTCTAATCATTTCTTTTAAGTATCCTTTATTATTCATCTTAGGCTATTTTATCTGTTAAAACTTAAGATATTCTATTCTCTTATTATTTTCTTAAGTTTATCTAATGCTTTATTACTTTTCAGTTCAAAATGAATTTCTATACGCCTAGAAGCGATAGGGTCTTCTATCCCATCCTTACTAATGACCTCGTGACTACCTAATACTTCTATATCTAGTAGTCCTTGCATATTGTAAAATTTGAGCGTAGGCGATTGCAGTAAAATACGCCTCACAGCCAATGCCCTTTGTTTCGATAGTGTCATATTAGCCAATTCATCACCACGACTGTCAGCATGTCCTTCTATGATAATACTCTCTATATACGGACTATAGGCTTCTAATACTTCTATATATTTATTAAAATTTCGTTGTATTATTTTCATTGCCTTAGCTTCATACTTAGCCTTGCCACCTACAAAGAGATTGAGACTTTCAAAGCTTAAAGAGTAAGATGTCTCCTGATAAAAAGTACTTTGGGAAAAAACCTTCTCTAAGCTAGAGGCCATTTTATTTTTTATGCTAGTACTCTGTTTGGCAAAAGATTCTACTTCTTCATTGATATTTTGTTTTATCTTATGGAGTACCTTAATAGTCTCTGCCAACTCTACATTCAATACTTGATTCTCCAAAAGTAGTAAATTATCTCTTTCTTTAGAAGATTTATCAAGTATAAGAAGGGTATTTTTCAGCTCTGTTATCTCAGTATCTATCAAATATTTTTGAGGGATACTGAGATAATTGGAAATAGGATACGGTTCTTCTCTTGCGGTAATAGCCTCTATTTGACTCAGCTGTGCAATATCGGCTACATACCCTTCCAATCTGATATGCCCATCTTGATAATGTACCTCTACTTTTTGTCCTGTCTCCTCCATAATCTTACGCTCTACACTAGATTCTCTATAAAAATGACAGCTTTGTATCCTAAATACCCCATATAACTCAATACTAATAGAGTTAAAAAGTATTTTGCATAGTTTTTCTTTTTCTTAGGCTTGGCTGTAGTATTTTGAAGTGATAGATAATCCTGCATCTTTTCTGTTATCTTCACAATCTGCGTAGCCGAATCATCCCCAGCAAAAATACGGAAAAAAGGTGCATATTCTTTTACAATAGTGGCAAAAAAACTATTGATTTCTCTACGATGTTCATACTCTGGGTCTTTGTCTAAGAAGGCAATAATATACACAGACCCTGCACTCTCAATATATAAAGTAGCATCCCCATAGGTCAATGTTTGCACCTCATCTTGACTTTGGTTTTGTTGTATCCAATCATTGATAAAATCTTTGATAGCACTAGCCATTGAGGCTACCATGTGGGGGTCATAGGCTTGGTTATCTTCTACTTGTGCTTCGGCAATGAGTAATCCACTCTCTTTTTGTATGATGAGCAAAGAAGAGATATTCGCTTCCCCACCTTCTTTGAGTAAAAGTTCTATCTCACTCACACCTGTGATTTTAGACTTTATCTTACGCTTATACTTATCTATGGAGAGACCATTGTCTATCTTGGCATTGATAGTTTGCATCAGCTCTTTAATGGCTTGACTCACATACTTTGAGACCATCCCACCCATGATAGGATAAAGAGAATCTACCATTACCCCTTTGTTGTTTTCGATACCTACTGCGATAGATTCGGCAATCGTTTCTTTGAGTACAGAACTCAGTTGGGCAGGAGAGTCCTTATACGTTTGGGCTATCATTTTGGGAAGATGCTTAGAGAAAATTTTGACCGTCTCTTCACCCTCTTCCTCAAAGCGTTTCTCTAAGACTTCATTAAATAAAAGTACTACCTTATCCACGATATTTTTTTGTGTATACGTAGCCTCTTCAAGGCTGTGATATTTCGTTTCTAAGTCTTTGAGTTGATGGAGTTCAGTACTTAAAAGTAAAACTTTTAATTGTTCTAGTTCTGAGTTTTTAGTTTCCAGTTTGTATCCCTTCATCCAAAATCTGAGTCGGGGTCTCTCCTTGTAAACGCATGGCAATATCCAAAAACATTTCTGCCATTTTATTGCGAGAGAGCTTATTATCAGAAAGACTTTGTAGCTCTAAGTCTAACGTTGTTTGGATTTCGTCTTTGATACGATAGAGGTTCTCCTGATTAGTCCGTTTTTCTTCATCAATCAAATGCTTCAGGTTGTTGAGTTTCCGTACGAGTAATTGATTCTGTGCTGTCATCTTATTTTGTAAGTTAAGCTCTCTTAGATTACTCTGCTCTTTCATAGAAATACTGTCTTTGGCTATGGTCATTCGTATATTTTCTACTGTCTTCTCTAGCATCGTAAAAGAGCGTTCACTGTCTGTTTTGAGTTTCATATGCGAATCATAAATCATTTTGGTTAACTTAGTCTCTAGCTCATTTAGATTGTCACTTAGTTGTGTAATCCGTGTATCAAATTCTTTGGTCTGTGTCCCAAAAATAATATCTCTAATTTGTTCAACATTTTTGGCGGTATTAATACTATCTTGTACTTCTCTCATTTGTCCATTCATATCTAAATCCTCCTCTAGCTCTTAAAAAAGTATTCTATCTAAAATTAGTGATATAATTATCATATTATTTCAAAGGAAGCACTTATGCAAAAAATTACCCCTTTACTCATCCTAGCCGTTTTTATGACAGGAATGTACTTTATGATGACAGGTATGGACAATGCTGTCGATATGACCAAGAACAAACATGAGATTACAAGGTAGAAAGTACTTTGAGTATCTCTGCTACTTTTTGTGCTGGATGACTATCATTATATATAGGACGACCTATCACAGGATAATCTACCCCTTCTTGCTCTGCCAATTCCAAAGTAGCCACACGTTCTTGGTCTCCTGCCTCCTCTCCAAAAGGACGAATCGCAGGACAGAGTGTCAGGAACTTCTGTGAAGTAGCCTCTTTGATAGCACGACTCTCAAAGGTAGAACAGACCACACCATCTAAACCTTGTGCATAAGACATCTTGGCAAACTGTTCTGCTTTACTCTGGATACCCTTTTCATAAACCTCTTTAAAATGGCTTTCATCAAAAGAAGTCAATGCCGTCACAGCCAATACCAACGGACGATTCTCATAAGAAGAGAGTCTATCCATCACTGTTTTCATAGCCACAGACCCTGCACTTGCATGAATATTAAACATATCTACCCCTAGCTTGGCTATCTCTTCGGAAGCGTCTGCCATGGTGTTGGGTATATCATAAAGCTTTAAATCCAAAAATATCTTGAATTTTGGATTGATTGCTTTGAGGGCTTGGATAAATGCCTTACCATCACGAATATAGGCACGAAACCCTACTTTCATCCAAATATCATAGCCCTTTAGTGACTCTGCTAGTGCCAAATTCTCTTTTTGTGATGGTAAATCTAGTGCTACACATAATTCCATTCTCTACTCCCTAAACAAATATGGGTATAATCATACCTAATTTACCTAGAGAAAAGGCACCACATGCAACTTAGCTACCAACTCTCACTCAATCAATACCAAGAAGCTGTCAATGTACACTACAAAACAGGCAAACGTCCCCTCTTTGTAGCACTCTTCTTGACTCTTGCTACCTTTACGATGTTAGTCGGTACAGATTTCTCACAGACACAAGAAGTGGTCAACAATATACTCATTACCTTTTTTGCACTCTCTTTCTATATCCTTTTTACCCGTATGATTACAAGCTACCAAGCCAAAAAAATATACGATAAAAGCCCCTTACTCTCTTATGAGACAAGCTTACGCATCTCAGGCAAAGGTATCAAGCAAGATAAAAACCATAAAAGTAACACGCTACCGTGGTCACTTTTTACCTCGTGGAAACAAAATGAGCATTATTATCTACTCTATACGAACTCCCACCAGTTTAATGTCATTCCCAAAAGTGCCATAGAAGCCAAGCAACAAGAGGAACTAGAAGCCTATTTTATCAAATATATTGATTAATTTGTATTATTTATATTTTTGTAAGGTGTACCATTAGAAAATAAGCTACAATATCCTTGATGAAAGATGAGTTTCGAGTTTCATCTATCGTGTGTTAAGTGTTATTGCTAGACCCCCGAAAGACTTCTCTCTGATTTGGATTCCACTTTTAATTAAGTGAAAATTATTACCAAAAGGTACAAAAATGGCAACATTAGTAAACGGAACTGTTAAATGGTTCAACGATGAAAAAGGTTATGGATTTATTCAACAAGAGAGTGGAGACGATGTATTTGTACATTTTCGTCAAGTAAACAACCCAAGTGGTGGTCGTGTTACATTGAACGAAGGTCAAGCAGTCACTTTTGAAGTAGGCGAAGGTCAAAAAGGCCCTCAAGCTGAAAACGTAACAGCGTGTTAATTCTCAGCATATAGGTATTTTACCTATATGTTCCTTCCTCTTAGATTTTTTTACACTTAATTTAAACTATTCTTCAACCCTATATAATCATAAATCGCTTTTATTTCTTTGTCTGTTAGATAATACCGTGGCATCACTTTATGATACGTATTGAGTGCATAGACCATTTTGTCTAGTGTCGTCTTGCGAATATCCGCCCCTTTGAGTACCTGCTTCCCTTTGACATCATCATACTCCAAAATAATCTTTCCTTCGCCATATTTACCATGACACTCCAAACAACTTACCCCTCTAGGATTTTCATACAACATCTCTCCGTACTCCGCATAGCTAATAAAAGCCTCTTGTGCCAAAAGAGAAAAAGGCAATAATATCCATAATAGTTTCATCTGTTAGTACGCTCCTAAAGTATTTTTGATATAATACCCTAAAAAATATAAGGGTATTATATGCAAGTGATTGATGGTAAAGCGTTATCCAAGAAAGTCCAAACTACTATAGCCACCCAAGTCGAACAACTCAAACAAGAAAAAAACATTGTTCCTGGTTTGGCTGTCATACTCATAGGAGACGACCCAGCCAGTCATGCCTATGTCAAAATGAAAGCCAAAGCCTGTGAAAAGGTAGGATTTTACTCCATCACACATAGTATGCCAGACTCCATTAGTCAAGATGAGATTATTGCCACGATTGAAATGATGAATGCCAATCCTCGTATTGATGGTATTTTGGTACAACTTCCCTTACCTTCTCATATTGATACCGATAAAATACTCGAAGTCATAGACCCTAGCAAAGATGTCGATGGATTTCATGCTTATAATGTAGGTCGTCTCGTTACCAACCTAGATGCTTTTGTCGCTTGTACCCCCTTGGGAGTGATGAAAATGTTTGAAGAGTATGAAATAGACCTCAAAGGTAAAGATGTCTGTATCGTGGGAGCTAGTAACATTGTAGGAAAGCCTATGTCTGCCTTGCTTCTCAATGCCCATGCGACGGTGACTGTCACACATATTCATACCAAAGACTTAGCCTCTCATACCATTAGGGCTGATATTGTTGTAGTGGGTGTAGGTGTGCCTTTGCTTATCAAAGCAGATATGATTAAAGAAGGTGCGATTGTCATTGATATTGGTATCAACCGTATGGAAGATGGTTCACTCGTAGGAGATGTAGATTTTGCCAATGTCAGTCCCAAGTGTGCCTATATCACTCCCGTCCCTGGGGGTGTAGGTCCTATGACTATAGCCATGCTACTTTCTAACACCGTCAAATCAGCCAAGGAAAGAATATAATGAAGAAATTTTTACACGCCTTTGGGCGTTTTGCTAGTTCGTGGACAGGTACAGTGATTATTGTACTCTTTCTTATCTTTTTTGTCGCACAATCATTTGTCATTCCTTCGGGGTCTATGAAACGTACGCAACTCATCGGTGATTTTCTTTTTTGCCAAGAAGTTCTCTTACGGTATCCCTATTCCTCATTTGCCTTGGCTAGAAATCCCTCTTGTGCCTGATTTTAATGACAATGGACATCTCATTGAAGGTCCTAGACCCCAAAGGGCAGATATTGTTATCTTCCGTTATCCTCAAAACAACAAAATACACTATGTCAAACGCTGTGTAGCTATTGGAGGAGATGAAATACTCTATGGCGAGAAGAAGCTTATGATACATTTTCATGAAGGCGATGCCTATATCAAAGCAAATTACCCTCAAGATAAAATTATCAAACTCTATGATAAACTTTGGGTGATTAATCCGTACATGAGCAAGTACAAAGGTATCCAATATGTCCCTGAGGGTAATACAGGCTATGAATACCTCACTTCTGCGTATAATTATAACAAAGACATAGATATGAGTATCAAACGTATCGTCCATCCCAATGGCAAAGAAGAGCATCTATTTTACAAAAAAGTAGAGGCAGACCACTTTTATATGGTAGGAGACAACCGTGATAACTCCAATGACAGCCGTTTTTGGGGTTCTGTACCGTATAAACTCATTGTAGGTCAACCATGGCTTATCTATATGAGTCTTGAGTTCCGTTCGTATGAACAAGTGTCTGAAGGCATTGGTGGAGGTAGAGACCATGATAAACTCTACCGTATCTGTCCTAAGATGGATATTGCCTCTAGCGAATGTGAAACACTATGGAACAAACAACGTTATACTATCCGTTGGGGACGTGTCGGAAGACTCATTACCTCTCTCGAACAAGAAGCCCCTATAGAATAAGGAAGCACAGTGAAAAAGTTTTATATTGCTACAGACCACGCAGGATATGCACTCAAAGCCTATGTCAAAGACTTCGTCCAAGAATTAGGCTATGAAATCGTCGATTTAGGTCCCGATTCAGCAGACCGTGTTGATTATCCAGACTTTGCACACAAATGTGCCAATGCCGTACTCTTGGATGAAGGAAGCTTTGGTATCTTAATCTGTGGTACAGGTATTGGTATCTCCATGGCAGCCAACAAGATTACAGGTATCAGAGCTGCCCTTTGCCATGATAGCTATACAGCCAAACTCACAAGACAGCACAATGATGCCAATATCCTTTGTTTTGGTGAACGTGTCGTCGGCAAAGGTATCATCGAAGATATGATAGAAGTCTTTGCCTCTACCGAGTTTGAAGGTGGCAGACACGCAGGACGTGTCGCCAAGATAGAAGCCTGTGCCTTTGGTTCAGTCAATAGAATAATACATAAAAAGGTTCATTATGCATACACTTAGCACAGAAGACAAAAACATTTTACTCCAAAGTATCAGAAATATTCCCGATTTTCCCAAAGAAGGTATTATTTTCAAAGATATAAGCACCCTCCTCTCCAATAGCCAAGCCTTCCAAACCCTTATGAATCACCTCGAAAAGCGTTACGCGTCTTATAACCTAGACTATATTGCAGGAATAGATGCACGAGGGTTTATTTTTGGGGCTGTACTTGCTGATAGATTGGGGATTGGATTTGTACCTATTCGTAAAAAAGGCAAACTCCCCTTTAGCACCGTATCTGAAAAGTATGCCCTAGAATATGGGGAAGATGAAATAGAAGTACATATTGATGCCTTTGAATATGAGCGTAAAACCAAAGGAGCAAAGGTCTTACTCATTGATGACCTCATCGCCACAGGAGGCACAGCCAAAGCAGCGTCTCATCTCATAGAAAAAGTCGGAGCAGAGTGTGTCGAAGTCTGCTTCATCATGGAACTGGCTTTCTTGCATGGTAGAGATGCCTTTGACATGCCTGTATATTCTGTCTTGGTTGAGGACTAAGACGTGAGAGTGTATCTCTTTTTTACACTCTTTGTTTTACTCTTTTTCTCTCTACACTACCTCTTTTATTCTCGTGTCATCAAAAAGCTTCTGCTCTCTAAACGTGTCAGAAAAGTCTTGACCGTATTCGTGGGTCTCAACTTTATCTTTACCCTACTGTATGTCCTAGGTCGCTATAGCAATAGTATCCCCTCTACACTCTATTACCTCTTTTCGCTATCTATTGGTGTGACTTTGGTACTCTTTTTGTATCTTGTCCTACATGAAATACTCAACCTTTTTCATAAAACACTCAAACCCTTAGATGAAAGTAAACGAAGATTCATCAAAAAAGGGGCAGATGGCACGATGTTAGCCCTCGCAACCTCTTATGTAGGTATGGCTACCTATCAAGGGATGAAAGCACCTATCGTCAATATTGTAGAATTCAATCAATTTGACTTTTCTATTGTACAAATCAGTGATTTGCATATAGGAGGACTTATAGACCATGATTTTGTCAAAGAAGCTGTCGAGAAAATCAATGCCTTAGCCCCTGATATCGTTTGTATTACAGGTGATTTGATAGATACCAAGCTAGACAGCATCGAAGCGATTGTTTTAGAACTCACACATATCAAAGCCACACATGGTGTCTATTATATTTTGGGTAACCATGAATACTTTCATGAGCCTATGAAGATTATCAAATTTATCCAAAATACCTCTATTACCTTGCTACTCAACCAATCCGTGCAAATAGACGCACTGCATCTTAATATCGTGGGTGTCACAGACCGTATAGGCTACCGTATGAATATACTTGTACCTGATATTGATACAGCATTCCAAGACTGTCATCCTGAGTATCAAACGATACTTCTCGCACACCAACCTAAGTTTATAGAAGACTTAGGCAAACATACACCTCAACTCATACTCTCAGGACATACACATGGGGGACAGATATGGCCGTTTGCACATCTCGTAAAACTCCAGCAACCCTATGTCAAAGGACTACATTTACTCCCTAACGGTAGCCATATCTATGTCAATTCAGGTATTGGATTTTGGGGTCCTCCTATGCGTCTAGGGTCACAAGCAGAAATTGCCTTGATTATTTGAAGTATCTACTGCTTTATTTAACTCTTTTGGCTAAAATGATTCTACCTAAAATATAAAGAAAAATCATGACTAAAAAAGAAGACCATATCGCCCTATTTATTGATTGTGACAATATTTCCTACCGTTCTATCGAAGGGATTATTAATGAGCTAAGTAAATATGGTATCGTTAATATTCGACAAGCCTATGGAAATTGGACAAAAGACAACCTCAAGAACTGGGAAGCACGACTCTTGGAGTACGCTATCAAGCCTATACAGCAATTTGATTATTCCAAAAACAAAAATGCCACGGATATACTCATGACCATTGATGCGATTGATTTACTCCATACCAAAGATATTGATGCCTTTGCCTTTGCCACTTCAGATTCAGACTTTACCCCTGTGGTGATGCGTGTCCAAGCAGAAGGTATCAAAGTCTTTGGCTTTGGTGAAAAGAAGACTCCCAAGCCCTTTATGGCTGCATGTTCACAGTTTATCTTTACCGAAAAGCTCATGGGAACACGTGCAACTAAAGAAGTCAAAGAAGGGTCACTTAGCGTCACCAAGAACCACAGAGAAACCCTTATCAGGCAATCAGGAGAAGAAATGCGTAATGATGCATGGCTTGTCAATGTATTACAAACAGCACTAGAGCAGACCATGGACGAAGATGGTTGGGCAAACTTGGCAAGTATAGGAAAATATATCAACAATTCTACTTCATTCTCACCCATTAACTATGGTTACAAAAAGCTTTCAAACCTTATTGATACCATAGATATTTTTGATGTATATCTCGATAGAGAAACGAAGATGATGAGCATTAGAGAAAGAGACGAATAGTCTCTTAGAGTAAAAACATCGCCAATATCAAAAGAACAAAAGGCAAAAGTGCTAGAGTATAGAGCGTCTTTTGTGTCTTGAGTGCCTTATAAATACCCCAAAAAAAGAGTATCACACTTAGAGTAAAAAGTGCTAATATAACGAGATTACTCATTTTTTTAATTCTTCTTTAGCTAGGGTATCGACCATTTTGATACTCTCCAAAGCATTAGTGAGTATCTTTTTGGTTGTGCTTAGAGGCTTCATATGTAGATTGGTATGCTTTTTATCCAAACTCTCATCCATCAATACTGACATCACTTCTTTTTCTAATTCTGCAATAATCTCATTGAGTTTGCTTTCTATAAAAGGTATATTCATACTCAGACTACTTGGCTTTGGGTCTAAATATTTTGATGACAGATTCATCAGCTTCCATATATGCCCCACCAATGAGGTCAATACAATAAGGGATAGCAGGAAATACAGCATCCAAACACTCTCTAATAGACTTAGGTTTGCCAGGGAGATTGAGTATCAATGCCCCATCACAAATCCCTGCTGTTTGACGTGACAAAATAGCTGTAGGCACATATTGTAAACTCACAGCCCTCATTTGCTCACCAAAACCAGGTAAAATCTTTTGACATACATTGTGCGTAGCCTCTGTAGTGACATCTCTTATCGCAGGACCCGTGCCTCCTGTGGTAATGATAATATCACATTTGATATCTCGTGCTAACTGTATGAGTGTAGTCTCTATGAGACTTTGCTCATCGGGAATACATCGGTAAACATATTCACATTCATTACGTAAATACGCTTTCATTGTATCCATAATTGCCACACCTGAGATATCTTCATAAATCCCCTGCGAAGCCCTATCACTCGTGGTGACTACACCAATTTTAATTGTATCCATCTTTATCCTACCTTTAAAAGTATTTTATCTAATAGTCTTGTACTAACATTCTCTTTAGGTAGCCTAAAATATAGGTAGCCTTCGTAATGTAATAGCGTGGCTTAGGCTTTTTGCTCATCATAATCGTATGCACAACCTTTGCTACAGCAGTGGCTTCTTCTTTGAAGGGTACTTTACTGCTAGTTCCTGCTATACTTTTGAGATATTTTTCTTGAAAAATAGACGTATCGATATTTACATGTTCTTGTAACTTCATGATAGCATTTTTACTAAAATTACTCTCAATAGGACCTGTATTGAGTAAAGACATAAAGACATTACTTCCTTGAAGTTCTAGTCTAAACGTATCACTCAACCCTTCTACAGCATATTTACTGGCATTATATGCCCCTCTACCAAAGAGAGAAATCAATCCCAATACAGAAGAATGTTGAATAATCTTTCCATACCCTTGTTCACGCATAAGAGGTATCACTTGAAGTGTACATTCATATAACCCAAAGACATTGGTATCAAACTGTGCTTTGAGTGCCTCTGTAGAGAGGTCTTCTAAAGCTCCAGCTTGTCCAAATCCTGCATTGTTGAACCATACATCAATATGTCCATCTTGTACCATTACAGAGACGATAACCTCTCTAATATGCTGTGCATTTCTCACATCTAAGGTCATAGCATTCTCAAAACCCATAGCAATGAGTACGGCTACATCTTCGGCTTTTCGGGCTGTAGGATACACCTTGATACCTCGTTCTTTGAGATATACAGCAGTAGCGAGTCCTATGCCTGTAGAACAACCCGTAATAATAATATTTGTCATCTTAACCCTCCAATAAATGTCCTGATTCTTTGATACAATATGTCGTACACACTCTATTAAAAAATCTTAAGGTATCTTCTATTTTGAGTATTTTATCTTTTTTCCCTATAAATACTTCGATAACCGTACCTCTAGCCACAATAGCCTCTAGCTTTTTGTCCTCCCAAATATAACCTAGTAATGACTCTAATTCAGACTTATCTCCTACAGTGAGATAAGCAGACAAAGACGTCACCCGAGGATAGGCTACATTGGCTAAAAATTGTTGAATATACGCCTCTTTACCTGCGTCAAAATAACGCACTTGCGTACGAACAAAACTGGCTTTTTCACTCTGAAAAAAAGCAGGAGACAGCAGTATCAGTCTCTCTACCCTTCTATCAGTATGATACACATATTCCAAGGCTTTTTGTGCCCCATAAGAAAATCCACAAACCGTAAACTCATCCCGACGAAGATAAGGCTCAAAGAGTTCTTCCTCACCTTTGAGACAAAATCCATTAAAATACTTCATGATAAGAACCTAAAATATCTTCCGTAAAATATCTCTACATTCATCTTCTGTAATATTCTCATACTTCAAAAGATGTGCCACGACTTCAGTTAATGCTTCATCAAGTGTCTCTAATAGCGTATTGACCTCAGACACAGACTCTCGTAAAAAGATTTCTTCTTGCTTCGATGTGACTAAAAAGTTATCTCCCATAGCATACTCAACTACCAACTTGCCCAATATCTCTTTGGCTTGTGCAATATCTTTTGCTCCATTGGTAAACTGTTCTTTATAGCGTTTTTTCGTAGCAAGACTTCCTGCAAGATACACTTTAATATAGGAAAGTAACTTACTCTTGGAGACGATTTCTTGTTCTTGTATCAAGACTTGTGTATTGAGCATACTTATCTTATCAAATTCTACAGCCAACCATGTCGATACCAAGGCTTTTGCCCCTTGATAGACAGCTTGTATTTCACGTTCTTCTTGATTGAGAGGACGTAATTTTCGCTTTCCTAACAATACTTTATCTTTGACTGCTTCAAAATCAGATGTTTCTATCATCGGTCCTTGGGCTTTCATTGCATATAATGCTGCTTCATTGGTGAGCGTATCCAAAGCAGCTGCACTAAACCCAATGGTCATCTGTGCCACTTCTTCGATATTGACCATATTGGGCTTGTTCAAAAGATAGAGTTCCAATATCTTAACTCTATCTGCTAAATCTGGTAAGTCAATATGTATGCGTCTATCAAAACGACCTGCACGTAACAAAGCGTCATCTAGCATTTCTATTTTATTTGTAGCCCCTATAACGATGACACCTGCACTGTCTTCAAAACCATCCATTTCGGTCAAAAGCTGATTGAGTGTGGCTTCTCTCTCATCATTCCTCATCCCTCCACGGCTCTTGCCTACAGCATCTATTTCATCAATAAAGATAATACTAGGAGCCATTTGTTTGGCTTTTTGAAAGAGTTCAGACACACGCTTTGCACCCATCCCTACATAAATATGTACAAAACTAGCACCACTTTGATAGAAAAATGGCACATTCGCTTCTCCCGCTACTGCCTTGGAAATCAAGGTCTTTCCTACCCCTGGAGGACCTACTAAGAGTACACCTTTAGGTAAACGAATACCTAAATCATGATACCTCTTAGGCTCTCTTAGGAAGTCAATAATCTCTTCTAACTCTTCTTTGACATCATGAATCCCTGCCACATCAGCAAAGGTCACAGTAGAAGTCAATGCTTCTACTGTTTGAATTTTGGATGCTTCTTCTATTTTGAGCATAGATGCTCTTTTTTCTTGCTGTTCTTGCTGTTCCCTTTTATTTTTTTGTATCATACGATAGATAAAAACAAAACCCAAAATACACAATAAGAGGACAAAAATATCATACAAATAAGTATTATCAGAACGTACTTGCACAGGATATTTTTGATAAAAAGCTGTTTTATTGATAGCCCCTTTATAAATCTTATAGCCTTCTTCTTCGGTAAGTAAACGGATAAAATCGCCATCTACAATCACTTGCGTAATCGTATTTTTTGCATACAAAGCATTGGCTTGATTGTGTGTAATAAGCGTATCACTGTCTCTTAGCATATTGAAAGTCAATAATATGACTACGAGAAGAAGCAGTACGGCTATGGTTCTTTGCTTTTTCTTATTTGCTATCTCTACTTTAAACTGTTGCTTTATTTCCTGCATCTGCGACCTCCACATCATTTAAAAATACCCAATTTGAACTTAAGTCTTCTTCACTTTTAACCGTCACTTTATTAAAGTATTGGTCAAACCCTTGATACACACCTTCTTTGCCACTCTCCAAAAGTACTTCTAATCCACTGCTATGCTTCTGTCTAAAGTCCAAATTCTTGGCTTTGATGATTCCTGTGAGTTCTTTATGACGCTCTTTGGCGATATTACCTCGTATTTCTGGTTTGAGCGTTGCGGATACAGTGTTGTCACGCTTAGAATACGAAAAAGCATGAACATGCGTCAGAGGTAAATCTTTGACTCGTGCAATAGCCTCTTGCCATACCTGCTCATCTTCTCCTGGATGTCCTACGATAAAATCTGTTCCCAAAGCATAACCCTTAGAAGCAATTTTATCAAAAAGCACTATATCTGTTGCATGCGTATTACGTCTATTCATCACTTGAAGCATCTTATCAGACGTATGCTGTAATGCGATATGCAATTGCTTCGCCATCCACGGTTCGTCTAAGAGTTCCAAAAATTCATCATCTATCTGAATAGGCTCTAGGCTTCCAATGCGTATGCGTCGTACCCCACGGATTTGACTCATCTTTTTGAGCAGTTTTGCCATTGAAGTATTGTGGTCTTGTCCATACGAACCTACATTCGTACCTGTTAAAATAAATTCACCAAAACCATTGGAGGCTAGTGTATCAATCTGTGCTAAGATAGTCTCTTGCGAATGTGAACGTGCCTTACCTCTAACCTGAGGGATAATACAATAAGAACAGGCAAAATTACAACCCTCTTGTATCTTGATAAATGCCCTACTCTTGCCTATAAATTCTTCTACAATCGTCGAATCTATATGCTCCAAATCCCCTATTTGATAAAAAGGCTTCTCATTTTTTAAAATACTATTAATATCTTCTTTTTCAGAATGTCCAATGACACCAAAGACCTTTTTATCGGCAAAGAGACTCTCTCCTTTAGAATGTGAACCACAGCCTGCCAATATCACTTTGGCATCAGGGTTTTTGCGTTTCATAGAAGCAATATAATGACGCACAGAAGAATCTGCTCCATTGGTTACCGTACAAGAATTGACTACAATAAAATCAGATTCTAATTCATTTTGTGTCAGTTCATAATCATTGAGCTTAGACATCATCACTTGGGTATCAAATTGATTGGTACGACAACCAAAGGTTTTAAAATAGACTTTTTCAGGTATTTGCATAGGGTTTTTCCTCATTTATAGGCATTTTGGGTTCTTGGGGCATAGGTTTTGGGACAGATTGGTCAATATAAATAGACTGTGAAGGAAAGGCTAGTTTAATACTCTCTTCTTCATTGATACGGCGAATAATTTCAGCAGAAATCGTACTTCGTAAGGTCAAGGTAGCAAAAGAATTGGTCAGATACCATACCGATATTTTCATCCCATACGGCTCTATCAATGTCCATACACGAGGCTCGACATTGGTATTACGAATACCATATTGACTTCTGAGTTTATTGAGCTGTTTTCTCGTCATATCGGTATAACCCTTAGAATATTTCCGTGCCACTTCTTTGCCAATAGAAGACGCCTTTTGGATATCTGAATCAAAGGTAATCATAAAGTCTATACCATCCCACACCGTTTTGAGTCCTGCGTGAGAATAGTTGGCTATCATATCAGTAAAGATAAAGTTATTGGGAATAAAGACAATACGTCCTGAACGTCGGTTAATCATATAACTCGTCAACGTCACATCTTCGTGCATCGTCATACGAAGCATAGAAATATCAACAATATCACCGACATATTCTACACCATCTCGTACAAATTTGAGCCTATCTCCTACATGAATAGACCCACCAAGTACAATGGTCATCCATCCCATCAAAGACATAAACCAATCTTTCATCGCAATAGCAATCCCTGCTGAGGCAAAGCCCAAAATAGTCACCAAATAGGAGACATTTTCGATATAAGCCAGAAGTAGCGTAAAAATTAATATCGTAAAAAAACTCAGTGTTAGTGCCTTGTTAATCGTATAAAAACGGTCATTATCAGACATATAACGCTTGACTAAATATTTGCTCAAAAACAAGAGAAAGACAAAAAAGACAATAATCCCTCCTATCACGATACTACGCTCTATCTCACGTTGCACTTCTAATCTCAAATTATGTTGAATCTCATCAATCTTCTTACTATAGACATTTTTGGTCGTCTTAAATATATCAATCACAGGGGTAAAGGTTTCTATTTGACTCTTCGTATCTTCTAATTCTGCTTGATAGACGTGACTACTAGGATAAAAAATGATGAGTTTTTGTACCACAATTTGTAACTCTTGAAACTTTTCCATAATCTGCTGTAAAGAGATATACCTTGCCATATATTCTTCTTGGTCTGATTCAAGGTTTTCTTTATAAGAAAGTGCAGAAATGACGGCAAAAGGATTTTGTACTTTGGGAATAATATCAATATGAGGAGGGGTCAAAAATTTCTTAAAAGGGTCTTCTTCATACTCTTTGAGTAAGAGTAGTTTCCCTGAAATCGTATCCAAGTCTACATGCTTATGTTTTAAATCTTCTTCTTCTTCTTTGGAAAGTCTTAACTTTTCTTCTATATTTTTAATACGAACCAAAAGCAAGACTTTTTGCTTTTCTAACTCTTTATAGATATGATAGTTACTATATACCTTTGACCAAATATTATTTTCGGTTAACTCTTTTTCTATACGCTCTCGCTTTTCTACCAACCCTGCAATCAAGGTTTGACGCTCCACAGATACCGAAGTAGTATTATATTCTGCCCATAGCACTACGGTACTGAGCCAAAATACTACCAGAAGTACTATTGTCTTTAGACGCATTATGACTCTCCAAAAGTGGCTAAGACTTTTTTGACTACAGAGGCATCAATATCAGAGACCATTTTATAATTCCCCATCCCCTGAGGCAAGATAAAGGTAATACGCCCTCTAGCAGATTTTTTGTCCAAAAAGAAATGCTCATAAAAAGCATCTACATCTTTGATGACATACGAAGTCGGCAAAGAAGCACGTGCTAAAAGGTCTTTGACTTCTTGGGCATCAGCCTGCACTAAAGAGTCCTAACTCTATCGCCAAAGCATTTGCCATCACGATACCAATAGCCACAGCTTCACCATGTAAATAGGTGGTATAGGCTGTCTCATTTTCTACCACATGACCAAAAGTATGACCATAATTTAATACCGCCCTAATCCCTGCTTCTTTTTCATCTTGACTCACTACCGAGGCCTTGAGTGTCACCGATTTACCAATAATCTCTTTGACTGTCTCTACCTGCGTAAAATCAGCACCTTGCAAATACACAAAAAATGCCTTGTCAAACATGACTGCCATCTTGACCACTTCAGCAATCCCTGCTGCAGAATTCACGAGGAGGAAGCGTTTCCAAGAAAGTAGGGTCAATATATACAGCCTTAGGCTGATAAAATGCCCCTATCAGATTCTTGCCATAACGGTTATTCACCCCTGTCTTGCCTCCGACACTGGCATCAACTTGACTCAACAGTGTTGTAGGTATTTGTATAAAGTCTATCCCTCGTTGATACAAAGAAGCCGTAAACCCCGTCATATCCCCTATCACCCCTCCACCAAAAGCAATCAAAAGTGACTTTCTATCAAGCTTGTATTCAAAACACTCATTGAGTATCTGCTCCACCGTCTCCAAAGTCTTATACCCCTCACCATCAGGCACACTCACCACATGCAAAGCCGTCGCAGAAAGCTTGGACATGAGAGTATCCAAATGATACCCTGCAACTGTAGGATTGGTCACTACCACCACAGAAGTATCAAAAGTCAATGTAGGTAAGCTATCAATATGGATACTATAAGTAAGCTCTTTGCTCTGAGCCAATGCAATAGGAACAATCATCTGTATAAAACCTTGCGTTATAATTTCATTTATTTTATCTTATTTGTGATTAAGAATCGTTGTAAGGGTGTGAGGATATTCCAATGATACTATAAGATACTACAGATAAACTCAGACATAGTGCTTCAACACCATCAAATCCCAATGTTCATATC
>JAUZSQ010000110.1 GCA_030949325.1 Sulfurovum sp. | reverse complement strand
ACGCACTGACAGATGCACAAGCAAGATTGATTCGTAATGATAT
Organism: Sulfurovum sp.; assembly: GCA_030949325.1. Classification (GTDB taxonomy): domain Bacteria; phylum Campylobacterota; class Campylobacteria; order Campylobacterales; family Sulfurovaceae; genus Sulfurovum. The sequence continues at coordinate 145,000 of JAUZSQ010000110.1, read as the reverse complement.
TCAAGAGAATATTATGGTTGAAGGTGACCTGAGAAAAAAAGTAACTTTAGATATTAAAGCACTTATGGACTTAGGAAGCTACAGAGGCATTAGACACAGAAGAGGTTTACCTTGTCGTGGACAAAAAACAAAGACAAATGCACGTACTCGCAAGGGTAAAACGTAAAACCGTCGGCGCAAGATAAGGAGTAATTTATGGCTAAGAAAAAGCAAAAAAAAGTATAGCAAGAGCAGTTGTGTATATCGCAGCCTACTTTAACAACACGGTAATTACTGTGACTGACGAAATGGGAAATGTTATCGCTTGGAGTTCTGCTGGTTCACTAGGATTCAAAGGTAGCAAGAAATCTACGCCTTTGTGCAGTGACTGAAGCAGTAGCTGATGCGATGAAAAAAGCAATGGATAATGGTGTCAAAGAAGTTGGGATTAAAGTACAAGGTCCTGTTCTGGTAGAGATACAGCTGTTAAAGCAATTGGTGCAACTGAAGGAATTAGAGTAACATCTTTGAAAGATATTACACCACTTCCACACAACGGTTGTCGTCCACCTAAGAAGAGAAGGGTATAAGCATGGCAAGATATAGAGGTCCAGTTGAGAGACTAGAAAGAAGACTTTGGCGTTGATTTAGGATTAAAAGGTGGAGCGAAGACTTGCTGGTAAATCTGCTTTAGAAAAAAGACCTTATGCTCCAGGGCAACATGGTCAAAGAAGAACAAAGATTTCAGAATATGGTCTTCAACTTCAAGAAAAGCAAAAAGCTAAATTTATGTATGGTGTTTCTGAGAAACAATTTAGAGCCTTGTACAACAAAGAAGCCAACTCAAAAGATGGAAATACAGGTGCAATCCTTATTCAACTTTCTTTGGAGCAAAGACTTGACAATGTGGTATATAGAATGGGTTTTGCAACGACTAGAGCGTCTGCTAGACAATTCACGAATCACGGTCATGTACTTGTTGATGGTAAGAGAGTAGATATTCCTTCTTTTAGAGTCAAAGCAGGTCAAAAAATTGAAATTAGAGAAAATCTAAAACAAACGTTCAAATTGGAAGAGCAGTTGAGCTTACAAACCAAACGGCATGGTTGAATGGGTAGATATGGACAAAGAAAACTTTTTGGTCTATTTACAAGAGTTCCAGAGAGAGAAGAGATAAAAATACCAGTTGAAGAGCGCCCAATCGTTGAGCTATACTCTAAATAATCTTAGTAAAGGCTAGGTTAATGAGAGAAATTAAAATTGCACCATTTATGCCCACTGAAGTCGAAGTAAACGAAATCTCTGCCAATCGTGCAGAGATTATTGCTTACCCGTTTGAAAGTGGTTATGCTGTCACACTCGCACATCCGTTAAGAAGACTTATTTTGGGTTCTTCTATCGGCGTATGCACCTATTTCTGTCAAGATTGAAGGTGCTGCACATGAGTTTGACAACATTAGAGGTATGCATGAAGATGTTGCTGTATTTATTATTAACCTTTTAAAAACATTCGTTTTAAAATTAAAGATGAAAGTGATAGGGTTGAGTTAAAGTACAGTTTCTCTGGTCACAAAGATGTGACAGCACAAGACCTTAATAACGATGAAATTGAAGTAGTTAACGGTAATTTACCTTTAGCCACGCTCAATGAAGATGCCCAACTAAACTTTTACTGTAGTCATCTCAAAAGGTATTGGATATGTGCCAAGTGAAGACCTTAGGGATGATGTTGAGGGAGAGATGCTATTGCGTTAGATGCCTTCTTTACACCAGCAAGAAAAAGCCAACTATAGAGTTGAGCCTGTGCTTGTAGAAGACAATCCTAACTTTGAAAAGATTATTTTTGACATCGAGACCGATGGTCAAATTGGTCCAGTAGAAGCATTTACCAATGCCTTAGAAGTGATGAATAAGCAACTTTCTGTGTTTAACACGGTACTTGATTTGGATATTCCTACTACGCCTGTCAAAAGAAGTAGTGATGACAGTGAGTTGAAGCCTTTTATGGTCACAGTAGATAGCTTGGGATTGAGTGCTAGGTCATTTAACTCTCTTGATAGAGCAGGAATGAAGTACTTGGGTGAATTGGTACTTATGAGTGAAAATGAGATTAAAAATATCAAGAATCTTGGTAAAAAATCTTTAGATGAAATCAATGATTGTCTTGTAGAGCATGGGTTTGGTAGTGATTTTGACCTTTCCGATGTAATGCGTGTCAATCTTGTAAAGAAATTAGAACAACTTAGAGCATAGGGCTTTAGGTTTTAATATAAAGGACGAACATGAGACATAAGCATGGTTACCGTAAATTAAATAGAACGTCTTCTCACAGAGCAAGCACTTCTTAAAAACCTTTCTATTGCGTTGACAAAAGAGGGTAGAATAGAGACAACATTGCCAAAAAGCCAAAGAGCTTAGAAGCTACTATGAAAAGCTTATTACCAAAGCTTCAAGTGGTGATTTTAATGCACATCGTGCTATTTTTGCAATGTTACAACACAAAGCATGTACAAATACTATCGTAAATGACATTGCACCAAAATATGCTGAGAGAACTGGTGGATACACCAGAATCATCAAAACGCGTATGAGAAAAGGTGATGCAAAGCACCTATGGCAATTATAGAACTTGTATAATTGTTGATTGGCAACGCTACTTAAGGTCTGACCTTAAGTAGTACTTCTTAGGCTTTAGGTTCAGCCAAAAATGATAAGGTTAATGTATCTATATCATCAATCACTCTTCTTGTTTACTGAGAGTTTGATACTATGAAACAGACATAACTCACCTTGATAATTGATACCCACAATATAACTATAATCCCCAAATGAATATCTTTTTAACCCTTTTTCTTGAGGCGATTTTTCTGGACTTTCCATATAAAAGCACATTTCATTAGGAAAATTTGGAGTATGCTTGTCTTCTGTTTTTAAGTGGACTTTCCCCAAATCTGATGTGACTTGTACGGAGAGTTTATTGTCTAGTTCATGGGTTCTTATTTTGTATGCACCAAATTGAATGTACATGGTATATCCTTTTCTTCTAAATGTATCTTAATTATATCGTAGTTTACTAGGATTTTGGTTATAATATTCATAATGAAGTCCCTATAGATAATAGAGACTATTTAAGGAGATAAAGTGATTCCATTTACAGATGAAGAGTTAGAACCAGCAGTCATAGGTGTAATAGAAAAAGTAAGACCATCTATTAAGCTCGATGGTGGAGACATAACCCTTCTTGAAATCAAAGAAGGTAAAGTCTATGTACAGTTACAAGGGGCTTGTGTCGGATGTGGAAGTTCGGGTACGACGATTAAGTTTGGTGTCGAGAGACAAATGCAAACACTGATTCACCCAGAGATTAGCGTCGTGAATGTACCCCATGGTTTTGAAGATAAATTAGACCAATTGAGCTAAAATGCAAAAATCACATCAAGAAGACCTTTTGGAAAAAGCAGAAGAAGCTTTTTTGGAAGGTAAATATACCCATGCATTGAGAAGTTATGGATTTATATTTGAAAGTAATCCTAGCCTAGATGAAGCAAAAGTAGGTATCTACTTGAGTGATTTAGGTATAGAAAATGCAGAAGAAGCACAGGCACTTTTTGACTATTATCAACTCATCAAAGATGAAAAGAGTGATGCCTTTGATATTATCAATGGTCTCATCGAAAATATTGATGCTGCCAAAGAAGAGATACAAAAACAGATTTTAGACCCTAGAGAAGAGCAGTTAGAATATGGTGAAGGCATTAGGTATTATGATTTTCTTGCCTTAGTCAAAAGCAGAGGAAGTTTCAAGAGAACGTTTGAAGATATTATGTTTTCTACGAAGGTTATTATTAGTAGTAAAGATGAATTTATAGACTTTGTGACCCAACTATGTGAAGAAGGCTTTGATGAAATGGCATTGGGATACTTAGATAGGTCTAGCCATCTTTTTGGCAATGACCAAGAGGTACTTGGCTTGTATCATCTTATACAGGGAGTATCAACGTGAAAATACCTTTAGACAAAGATGAATATCAATATATTAGTGATGATACCAGCGACATAGACAGTCAAACCTTGTTTTTGAAAACCTCTCAAAATACCCCTTATTATGATAAACTTGAAGAAAAACCTACCTATATAAGTCCTGAGGCATTGCTCAGTTTTTGGGATTTATCTGCTATGAAAGTAGTGGGTGTCACAGGTACCAATGGCAAGACTACGGTGACAGCAGGTATTTATTCCTTTTTGTTGGACTTGGGAGAATCTCCTGCTTTACAAGGGACACGAGGACTTTTTGCCAATGAAGTGCGTATAGAAGATAAAAGTATGACCACGCCTTCTATTTTGGAAACGCTTTATAATATGAAGCAGTGTTCTATGATGGGTTGTGCATATTTTATCATGGAAGTGAGTTCCCATGCCATAGCACAAAACCGTATCGAAGGCTTAAAGTTTGCTTTAAAGATACATACGAATGTTACTTCTGACCACTTGGATTATCATGGTACGGTAGAAGAATATAGACGGGTCAAAAGTTTATTTTTTGCTGATGAATCACCCAAACTACTCAACAAAGATGACCTCAAAAGTATTACTTACAATCGTATTGGTGCACAAAGTTATGGCGTAGATGAACCTGCTACATTTAAAGTACAAGCATTTTCTTTACTCAATGGGATTACCGCAGGTATCAAGCACCTCAAAGTGGAAGAGACTTTTCATTCTCCTATGGTAGGTTTGTTTAATATGTTTAATCTTATGGCATCTATTGGTGCAGTAAAGATGCTCACAAACAAACCTTTATTAGAGATATGTGAAGTGGTAGAACATTTTGCAGGAGTGGCAGGACGCATGGAAGTGGTGAGTCAAAATCCTTTGGTTATTGTCGATTTTGCACATACGCAAGATGGAATGTATGCCGTACTCGATTCCATGAAAGACCGAGATATTTCTGTAGTATTTGGTGCAGGGGGAAACCGTGACAAAGCCAAACGTCCTCTCATGGGAGCAGTCGCAGGACGCTATGCCAACAAAATTTATGTGACTTCGGATAACCCTCGTGATGAAGTAGCAGAATATATACTAGAAGATATTTTGGTAGGATTACATGGCAAAGACAGTGTCATAGCCACACCTGACAGAAAACTAGCGATTAAAATGGCACTTGAAGCATTGCAAGAGAATGAAGTTTTGCTTATTTTGGGAAAAGGGGATGAAGAGTATCAAGAAATAAAGGGCAAGAAATACCCTTTTGATGACAGACAAGTGGTACGAGAGCTGTTAGGAATAGAAAACGTAACCCCCATAATAACCCCACCAACCCCTAAGAAATCCTAACTACCCCATCATCACTTACATTCCAAGGTAACAACGCTTCAATATCTCTACCATCCCTTTGGTAATAAGGAAACTCAGTCATAAGATACTTCAAATAGTGATATGGTTCCAATCCATTCGCCTTTGCAGTTTCAATAATAGTATACCAAGTAGCAATAGCCTCAGCACCTTTAACAGATGTAGCAAATAACCAATTCTTTCCTACCTAGTACCATAGGTCTTATACATACCTTTCTACACAACTAACTCAAAAGAAAAAGTGCTATTATACAAGTAAAAGAAAAAGACATGAATAAAAGACTAAAAAAGATATGAGAAGTTAGTAAGAGGTGAGATGAATACAAAACATAAAAGCCAAAGTGGAATGAACCTAGTATTGGAGACAGATGGATGGAGTCAAGTCCAAGCATCATGGCGATTTTATAATAATGAAGAAGTAACAATTCCTCACTCAATGACCCCATCATAGCAGAGGTAGTAGAGGAAAGTAATAAAAGAGTAGGTAACTATACCTTGGTAGCCTATGATTGATACACATTTGGACTATAAAAGCATACAAAGAAACAGGAACTTGTGACTAAGAATAAGAAAGGGAATGCCAAACAGATAGGGTATGATTTGCAAGGTTCATTGGCAATGGATGAGAAAGGGAAATCCTTTGGGTGCCTTAGCCCAAAACTTGGCAACAAGTGAGAAGATATACTCCACTTATGATAGCAATATTGATACAAACTTAACGCATTTAGAGGAGTTGGATTCAAAGAACTAAATACATACGAGAAAATTATAAGTTTGAAAAAGAGTTGGTTGATATTATTGACCGAGAAGGAGATAGTGTAGCCTTAATGAGAGAGTATGAAGCCAATGGTTGGTGCTATCTGATTCGAGCTAAATCAAATCACAAAGTTTACCTGCCTGACGAGGATAGAGAGGTAAAACAAGGAGATTTGGCAAAAGAATTAACGCTAGGAAGCTACCTTAAAACCATTAAATATAAAGTGGATAAAAAGATGCAAAAGGTGAAGATATTTGTCAATGAAATAGAGGTGAACTATAAGAAGAGATGCCACCAAATCAGTACTTGACGAGGACGGTAAGCGAAAAACTATCTTCACAGCAGGAAAAAGTATTAAGGCAAGGTTTGTGGTAGAGAGATTGGTTGATGAAGACAATAATATTGTTGCCCAATGGATGCTTTTGAGCAATGTTCCCAAAGAGGTAACAGCCACAACTATTGGTACTTGGTATTATCATAGATGGAAAATAGAAAGCTATTTTAAACTTTTAAAATCTTCTGGATTTAATCTTTAAAGTTGGCAACAAGAAACTCCAATGGCTCTGTTTAGAAGACTTCTCGTGGTCTCGTATGCTACATTGTTTGTTTGGAAGATTGAGCGTTCGGAAGAGAAAAATGCTCCTGCTGTTAGAAAGTTTTTAGTGCAACTCTCAGGACGACTTATTGAAAAGAACAAAGAATTTACAACACCTGCTTTACTATCAGGTCTTTGGGTTTTTATGAAGATGATGAATGTTTTAAAAATCTACGATGTTGAGGCTCTTTTTGCTTTTAAAGAGCAAATCGGGGATATGATGGGCATGGAACTTTGAGTTGTGTAGAAAGGTATGGTCTTATATGGTTTTCTGCTCCATTGTTATCTATATTGAGTCTGCCATCGGTGAGATAGACTTCTAACTTAGCAAATTGATTATTAAGATACACAAATGCTTTAGCAATAGCCCCAGCAAGTTCTTGTGCTTTATAGAACTTTGTGTTAATCCATTCTCTTATGGTGTTGATGATAGCTTGAGATTTCTCTTTTCTGATGAGTAGTTTTTTATCAGGAGGGTCATCTTTGATTTCTCTTTCTATTTTATAGAGTTTTTGTATAAGTATTATGGCTTCTTGTGCATAACGCTTACTTTCTAGGTCACTGACTCCTGATTTGACTATATCTGCAAACTTTCTCCTCGCGTGAGTCTCAACACGCTAAATGTGTCATATCATTTGTTTGGACTGTAGCATTATATCCAGCATATCCATCTGTTTGGAGATAGCCATTAAAACCTTTAAAGAGTTCAGAGGCTACTACGGCACTTCTATTGTTGGCATAGTGCATATAGACTACTTTATATTTATCCATTCCTACACCTAGCCATATATAGGATTTCTTCGTTGCTTTGCTTTTGTGTGCATTCACCACTTGTAGTGTAGTCTCATCTGCTTGTATATATTCATTCTCTAAGAGTCTCTCTTTAAGTCTCTGCTTAAAAGGTTTGAGTTTCTCAGAAGCTTTTATCATCCAATTGGAGAGTGTAGTATCACTAAATGGAACCCCAAATCTATTTTTAAATATTTTGGCTTGTCTATACAGTGGCAATGCATCTTCAAATTTTTGTACGGCAATAGTTGCTAAGAATGAAGCAGTTACTTGTGTCTTTGGGAGTATGAATGGGGCTAATGCTGTGGTCACTGGTTTTTCTCCACATCTACAGCCATATACGAACCGAACATTTTCTATGACTTGGAACTTTGCAGGTACGATATCGTATTGTTCTGATATTATCTCTTTTACTCTATGCATTGTGTCACCACAACTACACACTTTCTCTTCATCACCTATATCGTGTTCTACTCTTACTCTTGGTAACTCTTTAGGTGGTGAAGTTCTTCCACCTTTCTTTCGTTTAAATGTTATTTCAATCTCTTCATCTTCTATTACTTCGATTGTCTCTTTAGTATCTTCGAACAGACTTGGTTGGTTAGGGTTTAGTTTTTCACTTTTGGAGGTAAATTGTTGGCGTATGAGGTAATCTATCTTTTCTTTTAGGTAATTTATTTCAATTTGTTGGGTTTGTATTCTTTTTTCTTGACTACTATTCTCTTGGGCTTGATTTATAATGGTTTCTTGTAATTTTTCTATATTAATAAGCTCTGTTTTCATAGTGCTATTATAGCTAAAACTACTACTATACTTGGTTAGTAAATCACTTTTTTATGTGATGTTTTTACTGCTTTTAACTATGTAGTAGTTTGCTTAATATTGGGTTGGTGGGGTTATTTAGGGGGTTACAAAAAAATAGCTATCATTCCTAAATAATACTTGAAGAGTATTTTAAATATTGTCATCTTTTATCATCCTTTTATAAGTGTAAAATGCTTCTGTTTTACGTATTTTATCATCTCTATCATCTACTAAGCCATATCCTGAGGCGATAAGTTGATGCCAATAGACTCTTTGTATCTTTTTACTCTCTTTGGCAATAGTATGATACTCTAGCATATACTTAGCATACATATCTTCCTCTACGCACTCAAGTTCAGAAGTAGGTGCATAAGGTGCTGTATGGGCTAAGGGCCAATTGACCTCTGTAATATAAATACTATTACTTGTTTTAGGAGAGAGCCTTACCAAAGCATAAAGCATATTTATCTTATTTTTAGTATCAAAAATGCCCATTTGTGTATTATGGGGACTCCCACGCCTATCTACATAAAGTAAAGAAGAGAAAGTATCATACTTCATGCTAAAAAAGTTAAAAAGCGTACGAATGGTATAATGAAATTCAAAGTCAATCACAGAAGAGCCTATGAGTTTTACCTTAGGACACTTCTCATCTCTAATCTTTTGAATACACATAAACCATTGTAAGTATTCATCCATAGAAAAGAATCCCCATTTCGTACGGTTAATGGCCTGACCTATTTGATATTCACTCACAAAGGGTGTAAACTTTTCAAAGATAATTTCTATATCTTGTTGAAGCAATACCTTATCTTCTATGTGTTCTCTATCTTGGATAATATTGATGAGTATTTGCTTATCTTCTCCAAAACTTTTGGCAAAAGTCACATAGCCATCAATCCTTTGCATATCCCATAAAGGCATACGAAGTAGCAAGTGCTTCACTCCTAGCTCTTCTATAAGTGTTGTTTGTATCTCGCCTTTGTCTATATCTACACCCAAGCCATAAAAATCTAATGATGTATCTCTTTTGCCTTTAAAAAAAGTCATCAACATAATACTTAGAGGAAAGACAATCAAATTAATACAAAGTAGAGGTATATATGCCCAACTATGCTTAAGACGCATCTGTTTTTTATAGGCTTTATCTTTGATAGGATACGGTTGGTCGGAGTATTTGTCCCATATAAATGGTTTTTGCATCTATAAGCCTTTTATCTTTTAAAATATTGTAATTTTTTGCGTATTTTATAGCGACGAATGAGGTTTAAAGGCTTTCTTTTTATCGTATCTTTTTCCAAAAAATCTAAACACGCATCAATCACCCTCTTGCTAGATTTACCATCATCAAAGGGGTGAGTATGCAAAATAAAGTCTTCAATATTTTGCATTACTGCACTAGGCTGACTCAAGGCATATTCTAATGCTTCTTCTATCTTTTGAACCTGCGTAATATTGATAAGATGGGGAAGAGGTTGATTATTATTGAGAGTAACCACAGGTTTCTTTTGTAAAATAAATTCTGTAATAGCCGAAGTCGTATCTGAAAGCATGACATCGACCTTTTGAGACAATGGCACTAAATCTGTAGTATCATAAAAAGTGAAGTATTCATTTTGCATCGCTTTAAATGCATTTACAATCTTAGCTTCTATTTTTGGATGCAAGACAGCAATAAAAAACCACTTTTTAGTTGAGATGAGACGTTTTATCTCATCCATAGCTTCTACATTTTGAGCCAAACTCAAACGGCTTGTAAAGGTAGAGCTTATCATGACAATAGGCTTTTTATTGTTCGTATGTTCTAAAGGAAAAAGGGCATCTACTTTTGACCACCCTGTCTCAACTACTTTAAAATATGTATGTTTTTTACTTAAAAGTTTAAACGGCTCTGTTGTACTAGCACCTTGGGTACAATAAAGGTCAAAAAATCCTCGTATATTAAAATGTCCCTTAGCCTCAGTACGTTTACCTACAGAGAATCCATGAAATATTTGTACTTTTAAGCCTGAAAAGAAATCAGGTACTTCATTACTAGCTACTAAAACCACATCAGGATGATAGGCTAATACTTCTTCTACACTTTTTAAGAGTCTCTGCTTGTCTCTAAAGTTTTCCTGCGTTTGTATCTCATCACAAAACCACTTGACCCTAAAGCCTCTGCGTTCTATCTCTTGTTGTAGAGGGACTCCTATGGGGATACTATAGGGTTGTGAAATATATATTAAAAAATGCTTCATATTTATACTTTATAAAAATCTTTATACCAAATCACAAACTGTGCAATACCACTTTGCAATGAGGTACTAGGTTTATAGTCAAAATCTTGTATCAAATCAGAAACATCAGCATAGGTAGAAACTACATCTCCATCTTGCATATCCATAAAATTCTTTTTTGCCTTCATGCCTAATGCTTCTTCTATGGTCTCAACAAAATTCATCAAAGACAAAGGTGCATTTTGACCAATATTATAAATACGATAAGGTGCAGTGGATGCAGAAGGGTTTGGTAGGTTCGTATCAAAATTCTTTGAGCTTTTTGCTGGATTGTCTATAACTTTGACAAGCCCTTCAATCACATCATCAATATAGGTAAAATCCCTACTCATCTTGCCATGATTAAAAATATTAATAGGACGTTCATGTAATATCGCATCACTAAAAAGCATTGGCGCCATATCAGGTCTACCCCATGGACCATAGACGGTAAAAAACCGTAATCCCGTTGTAGCAATACCATAAAGATGGGCATAAGTATGTGCCATCATTTCATTGGATTTCTTCGTCGCTGCATAGATACTCACTTGATGGTCGGTATGGTCAGAGGTCTTAAACGGTTGAGAACGTATTGAGTCCATAGATAGAGGAACTAGAGGCGTAAGAGAGATTCATCACCTTATTATGTCTACAAGATTCTAAAATATTCATAAACCCTACAATATTACTTTGTATATAGGTATGTGGATTTTCAAGAGAGTATCGTACCCCTGCTTGGGCTGCAAGATTACAAACAGCATCAAACTTTTCTTCCTTAAAGAGTCTTTCTATGGCTTGGGTATTTGCTATGTCCATTTGTATAAAAGAATGACTCTCGTAGCGTGTAGAAAGTATTTTACTACCCTCTTGATCAGGCACTATACCCAGTTCTAGCAGACGTGCATGTTTTAAATTGATATCATAATAATCATTGATATTGTCTATGCCAACAACTTCATCTCCACGTTCAAGAAGATACTTGGCTAAATGAAAGCCTATAAACCCTGCTGTACCTGTGACCAAAATTTTCATGATTTTTTCTTTTTCATGATTTTTCCTTTTCAATACAGTTAATATATTGTTTCAGATATTTATAATGTCGCTTATTCGCAGAATTGACTGCCAAGGCATAGCCCACCCAACCTTTGCTAATATTACCTTGTAAAATATAGGTCTTAAAGAACGCAAAAACCGATTTGGCAATGACTACAATAAAAAAGCACATTTCCTTGTCTTTAGAACCCAAGTCTGTATAGTGAATCATTTTATGTAAAGTTTGATTGATATTCAAAATATACAAATGCTTAAAACTATGCTTTAGCTTGACTACTTTTGTATTTTTAGGTACCAAAATCTTTTCATGGACAATACTATTATCAAAGGAAGTATGTGTTTTATTATACATCCGTATAATCGTATTGTTATGTTGGGTTTTCCTTCCCAAGAAGTAGTTCATCCGTTTTAAAGCATAGACTCTTTGAATATCCTCAAAATCTAATTGCGTCATTTCATATAAAAGTGTGGGATTGAGTACTTCATCACTGTCTAAAGAAAGTATCCAATTATGTGTACTATACTCTCCTGCTTTGTTTTTCGTTGCTCCAAATCCCAAAAAATCACCTTCAATAATTTTAACATTAGGGTAAGCTTGGGCTATCGATTTGGTATCATCACAAGAATCATTTAAATACAAAATCACTTCATCAAAATACTCTAAGGCATCCAAGGTTTCGGCTATCGTTGCTGAGGCATTCTTTGCCATAATCACTACAGAAATATGAGACAACAACTTTTTTCTCTTTTGGATATCTGCTTTGCTGACTTTGATACGCTTAAAATACTTGAACCATTTCTTTTTAAAATTCTTTTTATCTTTATGCTTTTGTGATGCCTTGCGTACAATTTCTAAGGCTTCTTTGCACTCCATATCAATCAGTTTTGCATATTCAGAAATAATTAATTTTAAATCATCATCATTTGACCAAAGTTTAGCAAAGTTTTCAAGGCATTCTTTTTTGGTAAATTTCTTAAACTTCATACGATTAAGGTCAATAATCTTGAATTCATACAGATGCGTATCTAACTTTTTGATAAGAATATTACCCTGAGAATAGTCTAAATGTTCTACCCCCTTTACGATGAAGTGCATGGGTAAATTTGGCAAAAGCTTTAAAGATAATAGCCTTATTAGGAAAGTCTTTTTGGGTTAGAGGTTCTCTAATGGTAAAATCATAATCATATTTTTCACAAATAAAATAACTATCATAGAGTAATCCAAATTTAAAAAACTCTGAATACCCTATAGGTTTAGGCACAAATTCTACAATCTTATGGCTATTACAATAAGACCTCTGTGCTTTAGAATCACGCAAAAAGTATATGCAATTTTATTAATAAAGTGAGGAACCTTAAAAGATTTGATAATCAACTCTTCTTTAGATTCGGCGAGATTCACAATTTTAAGCTTATTTCGCTTATCCCAAATACTCTCTTTAGAAGTAGCAAAAACCTTTCTAATCTCTGTGAGCAATGTACTAAATTTGTTGTCTATGACTTCATACTTCATTCTCTATCCTATATTGGGCTAACAGTAATCCTACTATCAAAGTAAACAATGCCATGGAGAATTGTCTATGAAAAAGCACTTCTGGGATAAATGCAAACATCAGAAGTATGACATACACATATTTGATATTACTATACTCGTGCTCTCTAATATTGAGGGTAAATATCCTATAAAAGAGCATAAGAAATAAGAATAATCCTACAAGCCCTAACTGCGTAGTAATTTGCCAAAATTGGTTATGTAAATGCATAAAGCTTAGATGTAGACATTGCATTTGGGGATAATCTTTATCAATTTTTGCATGGAATACTTCCATATTGTCTATAATACCTACACCTAAAAGAGGGTCAGAGAGTATCATGTCACCCACGACAATACATGCCCCTATTCTAGCACCCAACGAACTACAATACTTTTGGTCTTCAATGGCATGGAGTATGTTTGTTTTGGCTGCAAGAATACGCTGATGAAAAGTACTACTAAAATTAAATGCTATAAAACTAATAAAGCTACTGAGTAACACAAAAACCACAAAAGCTTTGAATTTATTTTGAAAACTAATAAACGCCAACACAAAAATACCTACAAGAAAGGCAATCTGTCCTGTCCTCCCTGCGGTGAGAAATAAATTTCCTATAATACTCATAAAAAACAGACTATAGAGTAATTGGTATTTTACTTCCTTATGGTTAAAAATACGCCCCAAGATAATCAAGGCTGTAAAAGCCAAAAAGATACTGTATTCAATATGATGCATAAAAGGTGAAGGATTTTCAGCTGTGGCATGTTTAAATTCCCATACTTCAAAAAATACCCCATAAGAGAGCATTTCACTCACAAACATCCCTGCGATAAAAGCCGAGAGTATTTTGGGAATAGAAGCTTTTTGTACCGAAGTAAAAAGTACAATCATAGGTAAAAAATACCAATACTTGACAATATAATGATAAGCATCACCCACATTATTACTCCACAACAAAGAGAGTATATTAAAAAGCAAAAATCCCAAGAGTGCGAGTATCACTTTATTTTGAGACAAAAGTCTATATTTAGCTTGGAACCCTCCTTCAAATAACCACAAGAGTATGAGCAAAAGAGAAAAGAATACAATACCTGCCCTTGATATAGGTACAATAAAAGCATAGGCGATGACTATAAAGTTGATATAGCTTGTAATAGGTAGTTTAGCTAAAGTCATTTTTGAGCCTTTCTAAAATTTCAAATGCTTGACTAATGTCTTTGATATTAATCTTAGAAATATTTTTGAGTTGCTGTTTTAACTGTGTAGAAGAAATACCCTCCGTACGGGGTAAATATTTTACTTCACAATGAGATTTTAAATCATCAAATTTACCTTTCCAATCATCACCCATAGCAAAAATATCTACATGGTATTTGAGAATATCTTCTTTTTTTTGTTCCCAATTTTCTTCTTTGATGACTTTATCTACATATTTAATGGCTTCGACGATACTGGCTCTTTGTGCATAAGGAATTAAGGTTTTTTTACCTTTAATCAAATTGAACTCATCAGAAGATACAGCCACAATCAAAACATCACCTAAAGCCTTTAATCTTTTTAAAAGTGCTAAATGCCCTACATGAAACATATCAAAAGTACCATAGGTCAAGATGATTTTAGAAGCCACAGACATCCTTTATCACTTTAGTAATACGCATAGAAGCTTGTCCATCTACAAGACCACAAATATCTTTTACCATCTCCAAACGCTGGACTTCAAAGGTACTCTTGTCTTTTAATGCACGATGTGTGGCTTCTATCATTTCTTTATAGCTTGAAGGATTGGTACCTATCTTTTTATAGTTATTCATGCCTTTATCCATACGTTTGAGTATTTTTTTAGGATTGAGATAATAGCTCCACCTTAAGGTTAAAAACCTATTGATAATCACAGGTTTATTCAAAGAGGCAAACTCAAAAATAGCAGAACTTTCATCTGAAATCATGATGTCTGCCATTAATATAATACTCAGAGGAAGATAGGGCCAAATATATCTTCGACGCATCTTTTTTTTATAGACTTTATTTTGGAGAGGATAAGGTTCGTCGGAGTATATATCCCATATAAATGTTACTTTCATCAAGAATCTTTATTTAAATTATACCCTAACCTTAATTATGATATTCTACTTCTGTATCAAAATTTCTACCAAAAGAAGAAAGTTATATGGAAAATACTAAAAATCATACCAAAAATATACGATATTTATTTTTTCTTTCACAAGACTATAGTTTTCCCATACTCCGTCCTCTTCAAGAAGCTATTATTCATCAGGGAGATCAAGTAAGATGGTTCTTATATGGTAACGAAATAAATATACACAATTTACATACAGATGAGATACAATTAAAAAATATTAAAGAGGTCTTACAATATTATCCCCATGTTGTTATTGTGCCAGGTAATGTGGTTCCTTCTTTTATTCCTGGTCTTAAAGTAGAGGTTTTTCATGGATTACCAAGTAAAAAAATCAAAAAAAGTGGACAAATTTATCACTATATAATCAGAGGAATGTTTGATTTATACTGTACTCAAGGACCTAGTTCTACTTCTAAATTTATAAGCTTATCCAAAAAATATAAATATTTTTACGTACAAGAAACAGGTTGGAGTAAATTAGACCCTTTATTTCCTATAGAACCCATATCAAAAGAAATTAAAGTAAAATCCATTTTCTTTGCTTCAACCTTTAGCCCTAGATTTACAAAAGCTAAAACTTTATATCCTTTTATTCTACATATGATAAAAAAATATAATTATCATTGGTATATTACCTTACATCCTAAAATAGATGAAGAAGTACTAAGATTATATCGTAATATAAAAGCTAAAAATATCACATTTATAGCCTCTACTCAAGTCATACAATATTTTAAACTTGCAGATATTATGCTTTGTGATACCTCCTCTATTATGTATGAATTTCTCTCCCAAAAGAAACCCGTAATTACTTTTCAAACACAAGAAGAAGAAGCCAGTATTATAAATATAAAAAATATTTATATGCTAGAAAGTACTCTAGTATCAGTACTAAATAATCTCCATAAATATCAAGGGAATATAGCACAAGAAGTCATAAAGTTTCATCCCTATTTTGATGGTCTATCTAGTTATCGTGTACTTGATATTATACATCGTATGCTCAACGGAGATATTATCCTCTCTCAAAAAAAACCTTTAAACATTATTAGAAATATGAAGCTCAGAAAAGAACTTAAATATTGGAAATTTATCTAAAGTTTTTTATCCTTTTGGCAATTAATAAATTGCTTTAAATATTTATAATACCTTCTATTCGATGCATTTACCGCTAGTGTAAATCCAATCCACCCACTTAAAACTTCTCTTTCTAATATATACGTTTTAAAAAAAGCAAATATACTTTTTAAAATCACTAAAGAAAAGAAACATATTCTTGTATCCTTAGAACCCAAGTCTGTATAGTGAATCATTTTATATAAAGTTTGATTGATATTCAAAATATACAAATGCTTAAAACTATGCTTTAGCTTGACTACTTTTGTATATTTAGGTACCAAAATCTTTTCATGGACAATACTATTATCAAAGGAAGTATGTGTTTTATTATACATCCGTATAATCGTATTGTTATGTTGCGTTTTTCTTCCCAAGAAGTAGTTCATCCGTTTTAAAGCATAGACTCTTTGAATATCCTCAAAATCTAATTGCGTCATTTCATATAAAAGTGTGGGATTGAGTACTTCATCACTGTCTAAAGAAAGTATCCAATCATGTGTACTGTATTCTCCTGCTTTGTTTTTTGTCGCACCAAAACCCAAAAACTCACCTTCAATAATTTTAACATTAGGGTAAGCTTGGGCTATCGATTTGGTATCATCACAAGAATCATTTAAATACAAAATCACTTCATCAAAATATTCTAAGGCATCCAAGGTTTCGGCTATTGTTGCTGAGGCATTCTTTGCCATAATCACTACAGAAATATGAGACAACAAATGTTTTCTCTTTTGGATATCTGCTTTACTGACTTTGATACGCTTGAAATACTTGAACCATTTTTTTTTAAAATTCTTTTTATCTTTATGCTTTTGTGATGCCTTGCGTACAATTTCTAAGGCTTCTTTGCACTCCATATCAATCAGTTTTGCATATTCAGAAATAATCAATTGTAAATCATCATCATTTGACCAAAGTTTAGCAAAGTTTTCAAGGCATTCTTTTTTGGTAAATTTCTTAAACTTCATACGATTAAGGTCAATAATCTTGAATTCATACAGATGCGTATCTAACTTTTTGATAAGAATATTACCTGGAGAATAGTCTAAATGTTCTACCCCTTTACGATGAAGTGCATGGGTAAATTTGGCAAAAGCTTTAAAGATAATAGCCTTATTAGGAAAGTCTTTTTGGCTTAGAGGTTCTCTAATGGTAAAATCATAATCATATTTCTCACAAATAAAATAACTATCATAGAGTAATCCAAATTTAAAAAACTCTGAATACCCTATAGGTTTAGGCACAAATTCTACAATCTTATGGCTATTACAATAAGACCTCTGTGCTTTAGAATCACGCAAAAAAGTATATGCAATTTTATTAATAAAGTGAGGAACCTTAAAAGATTTGATAATCAACTCTTCTTTAGATTCGGCGAGATTCACAATTTTAAGCTTATTTCGCTTATCCCAAATACTCTCTTTAGAAGTAGCAAAAACCTTTCTAATCTCTGTGAGCAATGTACTAAATTTGTTGTCTATGACTTCATACTTCATTCTCTATCCTATATTGGGCTAACAGTAATCCTACTATCAAAGTAAACAATGCCATGGAGAATTGTCTATGAAAAAGCACTTCTGGGATAAATGCAAACATCAGAAGTATGACATACAACATATTTGATATTACTATACTCTGTGCTCTCTAATATTGAGGGTAAATATCCTATAAAAGAGCATAAGAAATAAGAATAATCCTACAAGCCCTAACTGCGTAGTAATTTGCCAAAATTGGTTATGTAAATGCATAAAGCTTAGATGTAGACATTGCATTTGGGGATAATCTTTATCAATTTTTGCATGGAATACTTCCATATTGTCTATAATACCTACACCTAAAAGAGGGTCAGAGAGTATCATGTCACCCACGACAATACATGCCCCTATTCTAGCACCCAACGAACTACAATACTTTTGGTCTTCAATGGCATGGAGTATGTTTGTTTTGGCTGCAAGAATACGCTGATGAAAAGTACTACTAAAATTAAATGCTATAAAACTAATAAAGCTACTGAGTAACACAAAAACCACAAAAGCTTTGAATTTATTTTGAAAACTAATAAACGCCAACACAAAAATACCTACAAGAAAGGCAATCTGTCCTGTCCTCCCTGCGGTGAGAAATAAATTTCCTATAATACTCATAAAAAACAGACTATAGAGTAATTGGTATTTTACTTCCTTATGGTTAAAAATACGCCCCAAGATAATCAAGGCTGTAAAAGCCAAAAAGATACTGTATTCAATATGATGCATAAAAGGTGAAGGATTTTCAGCTGTGGCATGTTTAAATTCCCATACTTCAAAAAATACCCCATAAGAGAGCATTTCACTCACAAACATCCCTGCGATAAAAGCCGAGAGTATTTTGGGAATAGAAGCTTTTTGTACCGAAGTAAAAAGTACAATCATAGGTAAAAAATACCAATACTTGACAATATAATGATAAGCATCACCCACATTATTACTCCACAACAAAGAGAGTATATTAAAAAGCAAAAATCCCAAGAGTGCGAGTATCACTTTATTTTGAGACAAAAGTCTATATTTAGCTTGGAACCCTGCTTCAAATAACCACAAGAGTATGAGCAAAAGAGAAAAGAATACTATACCTGCCCTTGATATGGGTAAAATAAACGCATACATAATCACTATAAAATTGATATAGCTTGTAATAGGTAGTTTAGCTAAAGTCATTTTTGAGCCTTTCTAAAATTTCAAATGCTTGACTAATGTCTTTGATATTAATCTTAGAAATATTTTTGAGTTGCTGTTTTAACTGTGTAGAAGAAATACCCTCCGTACGGGGTAAATATTTTACTTCACAATGAGATTTTAAATCATCAAATTTACCTTTCCAATCATCACCCATAGCAAAAATATCTACATGGTATTTGAGAATATCTTCTTTTTTTTGTTCCCAATTTTCTTCTTTGATGACTTTATCTACATATTTAATGGCTTCGACGATACTGGCTCTTTGTGCATAAGGAATTAAGGTTTTTTTACCTTTAATCAAATTGAACTCATCAGAAGATACAGCCACAATCAAAACATCACCTAAGGCTTTTAATCTTTTTAAAAGTGCTAAATGCCCTACATGAAACATATCAAAAGTACCATAGGTCAAGATGATTTTAGAAGCCACAGACATCCTTTATCACTTTAGTAATACGCATAGAAGCTTGTCCATCTACAAGACCACAAATATCTTTTGCCATCTCCAAACGCTGGACTTCAAAGGTACTCTTGTCTTTTAATGCATCATGTGTGGCTTCTATCATTTCTTTATAGCTTGAAGGATTGGCACCTATCTTTTTATAGTTATTCATGCCTTTGTCCATACGTTTGAGTATTTTTTTAGGATTGAGATAATAGCTCCATCTTAAGGTTAAAAACCTATTGATAATCACAGGTTTATTCAAAGATGCAAACTCAAAGATAGCAGAACTTTCATCTGAAATCATGATGTCTGCCATTAATATAAAGGGAATAAGATTATATTCTTCCACACCCAAAACCTGACAATTTGGATAGGTTTTCCATGTATCAAAATATTTACGCTGTGCTTGGTAACGCTTTCTTTCCCATGACAAATAATGTGGTTTTACGATGATATTATATTGAGCAAAATCCTGAGGAAATACCTTACTCATCTTTTCTATAGAGGAAGGAAAAAAGGTAGGTGCATATAAAATCGTTTGTTTATTTTTATCTAGCCCATAACGTTCTTTTAACGCTTCTATCTCTTCATCACTGCTGTTTATCACCGTATCTAGCTTGGAATATCCATACTTGATATAGCTTTTCTTTATGTTGAGGAAAGGTTTTATTGTAAAGCATAAAACGGTATTGACCTTCGACAAACACCACATCACATTTTTCTAAAGCTTTATTAAAACCACATTGTTTTGTCCCCGTACCATGACAGAGAAAAAAGGTCTTCGCCTTGGTTTGTAAAGTCTCAGGAGGCACATTGGCAAACACTATAGCTTTTGTTTCTATCGTGGAAAGCTTTTCTTCTCCCAAAGAATACTCCAAGCCTTCTTCTGTAGCAATACTTTCCATCAAAACCGTATTTTGTTTGCAAGACAGCACATAATGAATCTTCAAACCCTCCCTAAGTAACGCCTTACCAATAGGTAAAAAATGAGGAAAGTAATAGGGATATGCCACATAGAAAACAACATCGATAGCTTTAGGTATTTTAGTATTCATATTATATGTTAAACCCTTTCCCCATACTTTTAGCTACTTCCATCTACGATGCATCCAAAACCATTGCTTGGGGTTTTTTCTAATGACTTTTTCCGTAATATCTGCTTGTTTTTGTGTAAGTATAGCCAAGTCTTCCTCTTGATTCTCTGTTTTGATACTCACGATTGGTTCATAAATTTTGACTGTATAAGATTGATAATCTTCTGTACTAATATACGCAGGAATCAAATCCAATCCAAACTTACGAGAAAGTATAGAAGCTAAAGGGGTATGTGTAGCCCTTTGATTAAAAAACTGTACTTCAATAGATTGATGGGGACGCAGGGCTTGGTCGGTAAGTATCCCCAACGTTTTACCTTCTTTAATCACTCTCATCGACTCTTTTAACGCCCCTTTTTTGTAAATCATCTCTACGTTGAATTGTTCTCTATTTTTTTTAAGTACCTCATCCATCATCGCACTGTCTATCTTACGTCCTACACCTACAAGAGTCAAATCAAACTTAATAGCCATAGACTGAGAAAGTAATTCCCAATTGCCATAATGTCCCGTGACCAAAATAAAGTTTTTATTTGCTTTTTGATAGGCTTCTATAATCTCAGAACCTTCAAAAGTAATATTGTGTAAAACCTCTTGCTTATCCATACCATCACGCTTCAAGATACCAAATACCGTATCTAGTAAATTCATAAACGCATGGATACCTATCTCTTTTTGTTCAGACTCATTGAGTGCTGTACCCCATGCCAAAGTAAGATGCTCTTTGATTCTATTTTTATGTTTTGGGCTACTATACCACGCCAACCATGCGATAGCAGTCATGAGTTTACGCAATATCCATGAGGGCAATACTTTGAGTAACACTTTAAAAAATGTATATAAAGCCAAATAAAAATAATCAAGCATCCAATAAACCTCTTGCCATCGTGATAATCCTTGCTGGGTCTATCTCTTGTATAGAAAAGTCTTCTTTATTGAGTTTATAATGGTCAACCATAGAAGATGAGCTAATCACCTTATTGATAGGCGTTTCATACACACGGTTCACAGGCGTAGGACCAAAAATTGTAATAGACGCTCTATTGAGTCCCCATGCCATGTGTGTAGGACCCTGTATCATTGCCAATAAGTAAATCAGACTCCCCAATAATCGCTTTGAGAGCGTTAAGATTTATCTTGGGCAATACTTTGGCATAGCTACTATGAGAGGCTATCCACTCTGCACGGATTTTCTCTTCCTCACTGCCCCAAGCAATCAATACATTCTCTTCTAATGCATTGGCAATCTCCATAAATTGCTCTTTGGGATAATTACGGCTCTCCCATGTAGAACCAATCACAAAAATAATATTTTTCTTCTCCAAAGAGAGATGTTCTAACACCACATCCTTAGTATAAAACAAAAAAGGCTTTTTGTCCAAAATCATCTTTGGACTAATCTGCACCCCCAAAGGCTCAGACATCACTTTAGCATTTCTATCAATCGTATTCGCATCATAAGCAATTTCTACTTTGTGCTGATAAAAATACGATGCCACACCCTCACGAATAGAAGCCCTAGAAAACCCTGCCCTATTCTTCCCTAGTATCTTGCTCACAATACCTGATTTAATCAAACCTTGTGCATCTATGACCAAATCATACTCACCCTTGGCATAGCGTTTGACACGCTTAAACTCGGTGATAAATTGCATTTTATCTGACTTGATAGCTTTGAGATTGACAGGATAGATGTGTGCAATATCTTTATTGCCTTCTAATACTTTGGCAAAACCTTGTTCGACTATCCAATCTATTTCCAGATGAGGCTTGGCTTGTTTGATATATTGAAGTGCTACCATCGCATGAATAATATCACCCATGGCAGAGAGTTTTACAATAGCTATTTTCATCTATGACCCTTTATTTACAAGGATTTTAACATATCTCTGCTAATTAATTGGCTATAATCACGTTAATATATAGGCTTTGAAGGAATGCGATGCTACTAGGAATTGTGGATTATAATATGGGTAATTTGGCTTCAGTGATGAATGCTTTCAAAAAAATGGGCATAGAAGCCAAAGTAGAAAGCAACCCAAACCAACTCCAAAACTATGACAAACTCATACTCCCAGGAGTCGGTGCATTTGCTGACGCGATGACACAACTCCAAAGCAACGGTATGGATGATGCCATCAAAGCCTATGCCCAAAGTGCTAAACCTCTCTTAGGTATCTGCTTAGGAATGCAACTACTCTTTGAAAGCTCCGAAGAATTTGGCTCCACCAAAGGCTTAGGACTCATAGAAGGGTAAAGTCCTAGCCTTTGAAGAAACACAATTTGACCACCCACTCAAAGTTCCCCACATGGGTTGGAATGAACTTTTTCGTACAAAGAGAAACACCCCTTTTCAAAAACCTAGACAAAGACTTCTATCTCTATTTCGTCCACTCATTCCACGCAGTATGCGACGATAAATATGCCATAGGCAAAACCCACTACGGCTACAAATTCGTCTCAGCCGTACAAAAAAACAACATCTACGGCATCCAACCCCACCCAGAAAAAAGCCATGAAAATGGTTTAAAAATCATACAAAACTTCATCAACCTGTAGGATGCTGTTTTCAACGCACCACAAACCCCAAGGAGATTCAAATGCAAGAAAAACAAGAACATTTTATAAAAAATATAGAAATAAAAAACTTTAAATGTTTTGAAGATTTTAAAGCTGAGGGTTTTGGTCATGTGAATTTGATTGGTGGGAAGAATAATGTGGGTAAGACTGCTTTTATGGAGGCACTGTATATTGATACATCTTCACAAACTATCAATAATCTATTTTTTTCTATAGTCAATATTCATAGGAATAGAAACAAAATCAATGAAGAAAGACCTAATATTATTGATATATTAACACAGTATCAATCTTTTTATATATCTGGGAAAAATAAAATAATATATACTGTAGATTTATTAGGGATAGAGAAAAAACTAGATATAAAATTAAATTCTGAATATGAAAGCATTAACTTCAAGAATGAAATAAACTTTATTCCAAATAAAGAAGTAACTTTTATAGACAATTATGGATTTACAAACTTTGAACTCAAAACTGCATTTGAAGCTGTTCAAAGAAAAGATAAAGAAGACTTTCTTGATAAAAAAATAAATGAATTTGATAAAAATATTTTAAAATTTAAAATTATTGGTGGAGATAATCCTCAATGTCAAATAAAATCAAAAGAGTATAGAGATATTGTAGAATTTGGAGATGGTTTAAAACATTGGATTTCTATTATCTGTTCTTTATATGCTTGTGAAAATAGTTATCTATTTATTGATGAAATAGAAAATGGTATTCACTATACTCAACTTGATGAGCTTTGGGAAATAATTCTTGAAATTGCAGATGAGCATAACGTCCAAGTCTTCGCCACAACGCATTCAAAAGAGTGTATAGAGTCTTATGCTAGAGTGGCTAAGAAGTTGGAGGATGAAGAAATTGTATTTATTGAATTAGGTAAAAATAAAGATAGTGAAATAAAAGCTATGATTTATCCTTATGAGTGGTTTATTGATGAAATAGAACAAAATCATGAGGTAAGAGGATGGTAATTATTGTAGAGGGGAAAGATGATAAAAACTTCTTTATCTCGTTATTGAATGATTTGAAAAAGAATAATAAAATTATAGTTCAAGATAATATTAATTTTGATGATTATATTGAGGTGATGGGTGGTAAGTCAAAACTTTTAGATAGTCATCATACTAAATATAAAAAGCTTAAAATGAAAATAGATAATGGTGATGTGGATAAAGCTCTTTTTATCTTTGATTGCGATTTTGAAATAGATGATAAAAATTGTAATGGTATGGAAAAGTCTCAAAAATGTTATGATGATTTAATTGTAGATTTAAAATGGAATATTAAATCTAATGTACATATTTTTAATAAAAATTTAGATTATTTTTTGGTCGAGACTATTAAAACAAAGAGTGTTATCCCTATTTTGATAATTTGGTAAAATGTTTAGATGTAGAAAAACTCAGACCAAATAAAAAACCTATAGCCAATTTATACAGAGATTTATATCCTTATCCTCAATTTGATTTTAAAGATGATAGATTTCATGGACTAAAAGATAAATTAATAAACCTATTCAAGGAAAGTAAATGAACGAACATTTCATAAAACAAATAGAAATTAAAAATTTTAAATGTTTTGAAGATTTTAAAGCTGAGGGTTTTGGTCGGGTTAATCTTATTGGTGGTAAGAATAATGTGGGGAAGACTGCTTTTATGGAGGCTATCTATATTAGTAACTCTAAAAAGAATTTAAATCATATTATTCGAATGAGATATATATCTGATATATTAGAAGATTTATGGCAAGAAATTGGCAAGAAATTTAGTGAAAATTTTATAACTCATAAAGTAAATGAGCATGAAAATTATCAAATAATTTCAAATATAGATAAGTTAAAAGTAAAAATTATTTTTAAAAGTAGTAATAAAGCAAGAAAAACAGATTATGATAATTCCTATAGTAAAATTATTGAAAATGAATTAGAAGATACATTAGATAATTATCTAAAAGAATTTGATAATAGTATTGAAAAATTTAGAATGATAAAGTCACAACCACACTGCCAAAAAAATGGAAAATTTTATAATATCAATGAGTTTGGAGATGGTTTAGGTAAATTTATATCATTAATATTATTAGTTTTATCCTCCAAAGATAGCATTATTTTGATTGATGAAATAGACAACGGTATCCACTACACAAACCTAGACAAACTATGGGAAATAATTCTTAAAGTTTCAAAAGACCAAAATGTCCAAGTCTTCGCAACAACACATTCTAAAGAGTGTATAGAGTCTTATGCTAGAGTGGCTAAGAAGTTGGAGGATGAAGATATAACTTATATTAAGATGACACGAGCTAAAAGATGGAAAAGTAATTGCAGGAGTTAGAGATTATGAGATGCTTCAATATGCGATAGATGATGGTCATGAGGTTAGAGGATGGTAGCCATTTTACACGAGGGTAATGCAAAAAAAACAGCTGATAATAAACTATTAAAACTACTCATTGAAAAATTAGAATTAAATATAAAAGAGATACGATTTTTTGGGTTAGGAAGTAAAAGTAATTTTTTTAAAGAGGATAATAGATGCGTATAAAGAGCTTTTAGCTGAAATAGATGAGGGAACTTTTTCTAAAATATTGTTTGTAGTTGATGCTGATTATACAGAAAATGATACTATTTATGGTGGATTTGATAATACATTAAAAGAGATGATAGCTATTAGAAAAAAGTTAAATATATATGAAATATCTGATTTATATATCACTTGTAATTTTGATACAAAAGATGGTTATTTAGAATCTTTAATATTATCATCTATACCTTTAGGAGAAAAAGAGTGTATAGAAACTTTTTTAGATTGTTCAGAGTTTAAATCCAAAGAAAATGACAAAGCGATATTGAACCAAATATATACTAATGCTTATCCAAATGAAAATTATGATTTTTCAAGTGATAAATTTAATACATTAAAACACAAAACTAAAAAACCTATTCAAGGAACAAGAATGACAATACTACCAGCAATTGACCTCAAAGACGGAAAAGCAGTGACGACTAAGTAAAGGACTTATGGCATCTGCTAAAATTTATAGTGATGAACCTTGGCAAGTGGCTAAAAGATTTGAAGAACTCGGAAGCGAATGGGTGCATTTGGTAGATTTGAATGGGGCTTTTGCAGGGAAACCTGAGAACTTGGAACAAATAAAAAAAATTCGTGAAAATTGTAGCATTAAGCTAGAGCTTGGTGGTGGAATTCGTGATGAAGAGACAATTAAAATGTATTTGGATTTGGGGATTGATAGAGTGATTTTGGGTTCTATTGCAGTCAAAAACCCTCAGTTTGTACGAGATATGGCGAAAAAGTATCCTATCGTTGTGGGTATTGATGCCATTGATGGAATGGTGGCTGTGGAGGGTTGGGGAGAAGTTTCTGATATGAAAGCTACGGATTTGGCTAAGGAGTTTGCCAATGCAGGGGTCATCGCTATTATCTGTACTGATGTAGGGCGTGATGGGATGATGACTGGGGTAAATGTGGAATTTACCAAAGAAATTCAAGAGGCTTCAGGGCTTGAGACGATTGCTTCTGGAGGTCTGAAAGATATGTCTGATATTCATGCTTTGATGGATGCCAATATTGATGGAACGATTGTTGGAAAAGCTTTCTATGAAGGTACTTTAGATTTAGAAGAAGCCTTTGGGGTTGCCAATGCCCAATAGTTATTTTGAACTGACGGTTACTCTTGATGATGCTTTTGTAGAAAGTATTGCTGATTTTATTTTGAATATTTATGAAGAAGGTTTGGAGCTTGGAGAGGGTAAAATTATCGTCCGTAGCGAATCTGATTTAACTTTTGTTAAAGAAGCTCTTGTATCCTTATGTGAGAGTTTGGACAATCCGATAGAAATGTCTTTTACACTTCAAGAGAAAGAAAACCTTGATTGGATAAAATCCTATCAAGATTCGGTACAACCCATTGAAGCAGGAAAGTTTTATATTTTCCCTTCATGGTATGAGCCAAAAGCAGAGTGTATCAATATCAAGATAGACCCTGCCCTAGCCTTTGGTTCAGGACACCATGCCACAACATTTTCTTGCCTAGAAGCGATTTCTAGCCATATCAAAGCCGATATGGAAGTCATTGATGTGGGCTGTGGTTCTGGTATTTTGGGCTTGGCGTGTACGAAGCTAGGGGCAAAGGTAACACTTTGTGATACTGACCCTCTTTCTGTAGATAGCACCAAAGAAAACTTTTCACTTAATGCAGAAGAATATGAAGCATTATGGGAAGGTTCGGTCAATAAAGCCAAGCAAAGCTATGATGTGGTGATTGCCAATATCATTGCTGATGTGCTTAGATTTATCGTCAAAGACCTCAAATCTGCTTGTAAAAAAGACGGATTATTGGTACTTTCGGGTATTTTAGACATCAAAGAAGACTTAGTCACAGAGTCATTTAAAGAACTCACACTACTCAAGCGAACACTCAAAGATGAGTGGGTCACACTTGTATATAAAAAGGAAACAAATTAATGTCAAACAAAGACAACAACAACCAAGACAACAATAATAACAATTTTTTTAATGATAATCCACTTTTATCATTTATTATATTTTCTGTCATTATTATTATGGTCTTCAAAGCTTTTGTAGGCGATGGTGATGGACTCAACAGTCTAAGCAATGACCAAAGCTCAAAAATAAGCCAAAGTAAAAAGCTAAAATACTCAGAACTCAAAGAGCAATTACGCACAGGCAGTATCCAATCGGTGACGATTACACCTACGACGATTGAAGCCATAGCTATAGAGAATGGGCGAAATATCCGTTACACTGCTGAATCAATTCCTAGACAAGATACAGAGCTTATCCCTCTTTTGGAAAAGAAAAAAATTCCGTATGAAGGGGTGATGGGTCAAGGGCTATTTCGAGAGATTTTAGGTTCACTCTTGCCTATTCTTATTTTCTTTGGAATTTGGATGTTCTTAGCCAAAAAAATGTCCAAAGGCATGGGTGGTGTATTGGGCGCTGGAAAAGCAGACAAGCTCATCAACTCCGAAAAGCCTGATACCAAATTTGATGATGTACAAGGGGTAGAAGAAGCCAAAGATGAAGTCAAAGAAATCGTCGATTTCCTCAAATTCCCTGAACGCTATATTGAACTTGGAGCCAAAATCCCCAAAGGACTGCTACTTGTAGGACCTCCAGGGACAGGTAAAACACTTTTAGCCAAAGCTGTTGCAGGAGAAGCTTCTGTACCGTTTTTCTCTGTATCCGGTTCTGGGTTCATAGAGATGTTTGTCGGTGTGGGTGCTTCGCGTGTGCGTGATTTGTTTGCCCAAGCCAAAAAAGAAGCCCCTTCTATTATCTTTATTGATGAGATTGATGCCATTGGTAAATCTCGTGCATCTGGTGCGAACATGGGTGGAAATGACGAAAGAGAACAAACCCTGAACCAACTCCTAGCAGAGATGGACGGCTTTGGTACCAATACCCCTGTTATCGTCTTAGCAGCGACCAATAGACCTGAAATCCTTGATGCTGCTTTGCTTAGAGCAGGACGTTTTGACAGACAAGTATTGGTAGATAAGCCTGATTATGACGGACGTTTAGCGATTTTGAAAGTGCATTCTAAAGGGGTTAAACTCTCGACTAAAGTAGATTTGCGTATTGTCGCCAAACAATCAGCAGGACTTGCAGGAGCAGACCTTGCGAATATTATTAATGAAGCAGCGTTATTGGCAGGAAGATTTAACAAAAAAGAGATTGACCAAGGCGATTTATTGGAAGCGATTGAGCGTTCATTTGTAGGACTTGAAAAGAAAAACCGTAAAATCTCTGAATTTGAAAAACGCATTGTAGCCTATCACGAAAGTGGTCATGCTCTCATGGCAGAACTCACAGCAGGAGCCACACGTGTCACCAAAGTGTCCATCATTCCTAGAGGTTTAGGAGCATTGGGTTATACGCTTCACTTGCCAGAAGATGAAGAACGATTTCTCAAACAAAAGCATGAACTCATCGCAGAGATTGATGTACTCTTAGGTGGACGCGCAGCCGAAGAAGTATTTTTGGGTGAAATCAGTACAGGAGCAGGAAACGACCTAGACCGTGCCACTTCTATCTTAAAAGACATGATTAGCGTCTATGGAATGACCGATGTCGCAGGACTGATGGTACTCTCACGCTCAACCAATTCATTCTTGGGTGGTGGAGCTGTGAGTACAGATTATAGTGAAAAAATGGCAGAAGCCATGGATGACCACATCAGAAGTACCCTCAATGAGCGTTATATCTTTGTCAAAAAAACCCTCAAAGAGTATCACCAAGCCATCGAAAATATGACAGCCGTATTGCTAGATGTAGAAGTCATCGAAGGTAAAAAAGTACGTTCTATCATCGCAGACTACGAAATAGCAAACAATATGGAAAGTCGCCTAGCACACGGAGACAAAATAGCCAAAGCAGAAGCATTGGCAAAACACCATGCAGAGAATCCAGAAGCAGTGTAAAAAAGTATATCTAAGAGAGATACTGTGATTTAATTATAGCTATCTCTTTTTTAAGCATCTCAACCTCTGTTTTGAGGTCTGCTAATTCTTCTTGGATACTCGTACTGTCTATGGGATTACTGCGTCTAATGCTTCGTGTGACCTCTTCTTCTGTACTGTCATTGAGTACAATATAGGTCACTTCTCTTTCTCCTTCTGTCTCTGTGATACTGTGTAATTTACCAGATTTTACCATTTTCATGACATTGAAGAGGCTGAGTTTATGTTTGATAGCGTAGGACTTAATAGTGATTTTCTTCATGATTACTCTCTTAATAATTGATATGATATAATATGACAATTTAACCAAAGGAATCTTCATGCCTCATAAAAAACGCACTCCTCTTCTCTTTATCGTAGCTATTACCCTACTTTTTACCCAAACGCTCTCTGCCAAATCAGCCCATGATATTGATACCGCTGTAGATGTAGCTATTGAAGCCTTCAAACAAGAAGTCTCAGGAGGCGAAGACTTTTTACCCAAGATAAAAGGCTACCTTGTCTTCCCTAGGGTCATTAAAGCAGCAGTCATTATTGGAGGTAAGTATGGAAAAGGTGCTTTGCGTATCAATGGTGAGACCCAACACTACTATGATATGTCCGCAGCTTCTATAGGTTTCCAAGCAGGAGCACAAGAGTATTCTATGCTTATCGCCTTTATCTCCGATGCTGCACTCAACAACTTTATACGAAGCAATGGTTGGGAAGCAGGATTAGATGGCTCAATTACCGTCTCTGAATGGGGTCAAAATATTGATTTATCCTCTATTAGTTTTGAAAAGCCCATTATGGCATTTATTTATGGAGCCAAAGGACTGATGGCTTCGGTGAGTGTGACAGGTACGAAGTTTAGAAGAATTACCCCTTAGGCAGAAGTCATCAGTCTTAATATGCTATAATACAATGATTATACACAACTAAGGAAATAGAATGAAAAAATACCATTTTTTTACACTCATACTCGTAATGCTTTTTGCACTTACTTCTACTAGCACAGCCAAGTCGGCTACAGAGCTTGACAAAGATGCCAATGAAGCTATCAATACTTTTATTGCTCAAAATAAAGGTGGCGATGCCTTTTTGGTCAAAGCCAAAGCATTTTTAGTCTTCCCTGATATCAAAGAAGCTGGGTTTTTTGTAGGAGGTAAATATGGTGAGGGTGTCTTGCGTGTACAACGTACTACCAAAGCCTATTATAGTATTAAGTCTGCATCTGTTGGTATGCAAATGGGTGTACAACAATATGCGATGATTATTTCATTTACTAGCGATGCATCACTTAACAAATTTTTGCTTGATGATGATTGGAAAACAGACATAGATGGTAAGATTGCTATGGCAGAGTGGAACTCCAAAGAAGAGCTTGATGATATTGACTTTGATACCGATATGGTAGCCTTTGTTTTTGATTCTAAAGGGATGATGGGAAGCTTTACTATGGAAGGTACACAATTTAAAAGAATTAAACCCTAAACATTTATATTCTACAAATCAAAGGATGCACAGATGAAAATAACCACCTATCTCTCACGAGTATTTCTTGTACTTGTGACCCTAAGTACACTTAGCCTCTCCGAAGATACAGCACGAGAAATTGACAGTGATGCCAATGGTGCACTCTCTGTTTTTTATAATGAAATCTATGGTTCCCAAGCCTATTTAGAAAAAGCCAAAGGATATATTGTCTTCTCCGATGTCAGTGAAGCAGGATTTTTTATCGGTGGTAAATACGGAGAAGGTGCCTTACGCATCGCAGGAAAAACCCAAGGATATTATAGTATTACTTCTGCTTCGATGGGTTTTCAAGCAGGTATGCAAAAATATTCACTCATCATCGTCTTTACCTCTGATAATGCACTACAAAAATTTGTGAGTAATGATGATTGGGACACAGGGTTAGATATCAATATTGCCATGGCTGATTGGAACAATGATGAAGAACTAGATGATATTGACTTTGGTTCTAATATGATTGGTTTTGTCTTTGATTCTACAGGTATGATGGGGAACTTTACTATGGAAGGTACTCGATTTGAAAAAATCACTCCAGACCTCTAAGAGCTAATCTTAAAGAGCCTCCATTAAGGTTGCTCTTTGGGTTCATTAAACCTCTTCTTATACGCACACTTCTGACACAGTTCTTCTACAGCTTTGCCCTCTTTGAATCCTTTTATCATCGCTGTTGTACGGCTATTTCCCAAGATTTCTTTCAAACTCTGCGTATGTAAATCTCCCAATTCAATCACCCCATCGCAATCAAGACAACAAGGTATGACCTTGCCATTGGCCAATATCCCAATATGAGACTGTAACCCTCGACACGTACCATCTCCATAATTGGGATTAGACAAAGAAGGCCATTCAAAATAGTTATCAAAATGTACAAGAATTTTATTCTCTAGCCGTATAGACTTTGGCTTTTCTTTATATACCGTATCCAAAGACAAAGCTACATCAAATGCCTCAGATAACCTAGTAAATAAGATTTCATTAAACGCACGTTCACTCATCATCTCGTCTAAGTTCCATACACGAAGATTGATAAACAGTTCCTCTTTACGTTGGAGTTTACTCTGGCAAAGCAAGAGTACAGGCTGGATGTACTGCTCAAAGGTCAAAGACGTATCATTCTTGTTAAAGGCATTCAGAGAGATATTTATCTGCTTCACGCAAGGATGAAAAAGCGTATCATAGCTGTGCTTTTTCAAGAAATATCCACTCGTCGTAAGCATAGCCTTTAAGCCATGCTTATGAATAATATCTAAATAGCTATGTAGGTTTGACTGTGTCAAAGGGTCACCCACGACATGACAGGCTATCTCTTTGGTAAATGCCTTCGCTTGTACAATCACAGATTCAAAAAATACCAAATCCATCTCTGTATTGGGCAAAAGCTTCGTAGGACAAAAACTACAACTGAGTCCACATACGTTAGTAATCTCTATATACATACGATAAAATTTCATCTCTATACCTCTTTTACTATTAAAATTATTCTTGAAAAAAGGTATCTACATCAATAGAGACTCTCGTACTTGTATCACTGTATACCTCAAAAGGTGTACCCTTTTTTATCCCTTGATAATAGCCAATAAATATATATTTTCCTATAGGTAATCTATAGGTATAAAATACAGCAGGTTCTTCAGCATTTATCTGTTCGAGACAATGACCATATTGCTCTCCTTTTGTATCTACCAGATAGATATATCCATAAAACCCCTCCTTATCATAACGCTCTTTAGCTTCTATATGTATGCCTATTCTACCTGTTTGACCCATCTCTATCTCTACTGTTGCTACCCTAGAAGCAAGGACTTCAAAAGACACCTCTTTCATGAGGCTATCATACTCTACTACTGCCTTATACCTACCAAGGGGCAGATAATAGTCTAATATATGGGGCTTTAAAACCCATACTTTCCCCTCTGTTATCTTGCCTTTGCTACTACTACGATACATATATCCCTTGACTGCTATTTCTTTGATTTTACCCTTTTGGGTAGCCAAAATATGCACATTATAGCTAGGAGGTATGACGCTATCTACTTCTACTTCTACTGTAATATTATCTTCTGTAGCTGTTAACAGAGGAATACGATTGGGTGTTCTGCGAGGCAAGGAGACAGGTGTATAACGCACTAAAGGCATGACTTTGACCTCTACTCTTTGTACTATTGCTTCTAACGCTTCAATAAATGCTCTTTCATTCCCAATATCCCAATACTCCCCTTCTGTTATCTTGGCAATACATTCCAACTGTTTTTTCGCACGTTTATTGACATTGATACCTATGACATCTATCTGCAAGTCTTTGGCTTTAGATTTGAGTAATCCTGCCATAGCACAGGGGTTGGGATAACAGCTGTCTCTTCCATCGGCAATTAGTATAATCTTGCTTTGCTTATACTCATAATCCCTCTGTATCGCTAACTCTTTGAGTGCATAAAGTATGCCTGATTTTCCTTGGGGTTTGATACTGGCTAACGTAGAAAAGAAATAATTTTTTTCTGCTTTAGCCAAGGGAACACTATGTCTTATATCCCTACATCCCTTTGATTTATCCTGACCAAATACACTTAACCCTACTTGCTTCCTATGCTCTTTTTCACCAAGGACTTGGAGTAATGCCCTTTGTACCATCTGTATTTTAGAGCTGTCTCCTAGAATGACATTCATACTCTTAGAAGCATCTAATAAAATAGTAATAGGCGTATTGGCTTGACTATACGTCATCATCATATACAAAAGTATTCCCCATCTACGCATCTATTTATTCTCCTAGATATCCCCAAAATTGGAACATATTTTAGCATAATACTACTTCATTTATTATAATATTTATAAAATAAGATTATAAAATAAAATTATAAACTATTAATACTAAGAAAACTTTGCTATCATTTTCTTAGACAAAATAGTACAAGGAAATACCATGAAATTATTTATCCTCCTAGCTATCCTTATATTTTCTGCTCATGCTAGTCAATACTCTAGTAGTATCAGCCCTATCAATACAGACATCAAAAAACGTATGATACAAGGTAAGTCATGGCACAAAGGCTGTCCTGTAGGCTTGTCATCTTTACGATACTTACGCATAAGACATTGGAACTTCCAAGGTCATAGTACCTTAGGAGAGATGATTGTCCACAAAGACATCGCACACAATGTCACAGAAGTATTCAAACACTTATATACTATCAAATATCCCATCAAACAAATGCGACTCGTAAGCGATTTTAAGGGGAAAGATTGGCACTCTATAGAAGCAGACAATACCTCTGCCCTTAACTGTCGCAATGTCACAGGCAACAAAAAGAAGTGGTCAAAACATGCCTACGGTAAAGCCATAGATATTAATCCTATCGAAAACCCTTATATCTCTCGTACGGGCTACATCTCTCACAAAGCCTCCAAACCCTATCGCCAAAGAGTCCATAGTCCCCAAAAAGGTACAGGCTACCAAGCTATGCTACTTCCTAAATCCACAGCCGTTACACTCTTCAAAAAATATGGATGGCAATGGGGTGGAGATTGGAAAAGCATCAAAGATTATCAGCACTTTAGTATCGATATAAAATAGTAATGACACAGCATAAAATATCACTTGCAATCAAGAGAAGTACCTTTGGGACTTTGTCTCTAATTTGGTTATAATTTTAGGATAAAATACAAGAAGGTAACCCATGACCCTACAAATCAAAGCCCTAGCACGAAAACAATACGAGTCACAATCATGCAAAGTGTCATACACGTCTTGAAACATGAAGTCGATAAAGCAACCATAACCCCAAAAGACAGACGCTTTATATCTTTGTCAGTGTCACAGCTGAGATTAGAGGTGCAAATTATACGGGGAATTGAAAGAGTCTTCCCCTCTCAACCTCTACGCTATCGCATACTTCACCCCAAGCCTCTCAATCTCCACTAACACCTCAGCCACACTCTCTGCTAGTTCACCACCCATCTTCTTCCCCTCATGAGGAAAATCCTCTTGCATAAAAGTCATCAGTGCATACCAAATAGATTTGTATCGTTCTTTGAGTTGATACTTTGGCATCTCCATAAATTCTTTGGCTTTGTAGTATTGTCCTTTGGATATGAGGAGGGTTAGATAGAGGATGATATCCTCTTCAAATTCTAATGAACCATCATATTCTAAAAATTCTATAAACTTTTCATAACTCTGTGTAAAATCTTCTTTCCATAATAATACTGTTGCTAAAGTATGTCTGCTATCTAAATCATTTTGATAATTATCAGACTTTTGCACTAAGGACAAAGCTTCATTTATATTTTTAGCCTGTATAAAATACAAAACACCAAGATTATTCAACGCATCATTATCCCCACTCTCAATAGCTTTAAGATAATACGATTCTGCTTTCTCATACTCTTTTTTGTTCATTATATAGCCAACCTAAGGCATATAAAATATCCTTACTATTTTTATTTGATTTAAAAAGTAAATCTATCGCACTCTCAAGTTTTTTTTCATCTATTAATCTAATAACTTTATCAATTATTTCTCTATCAGATTGAGAAATATCCTTAGCAAAACTAGAACCTAAACTTTTTAAATGACTCTTCACACTCTCTTTCATCTTATGTTCAGTATGTTGTTCTAGTCCTGCATAACCCAAAGCCTCACACATTGCAAAAGCATACTCTTCACTTACTTCTCCACTTTGTATTGCCAAAGTAAATCTATTGGCTCTTTCTTCTAACTCTTCAGGACTACACCACGACACCAAAAACTTCACCAACCACTCAACTCTCTGTCTGTCTTTTTTTCGTCCAAACCTCATAAGATACCAAATGTTAAAAAACCTCTCTTGGAGTTTGTATATTTTGTTTTTGCCTATAGACTCAGCTTCTATGATTTGATATTTGTCTGTGAGTTGTTTGAGTTGGGCTGAGACTACTTTAGACTCTAGCCTTGTCTTTTGGGCTATCTCTTTGGTCATCATACCGTCCCAATTCATAGCTATGGTGTGAACAATGTCTTGGAGCATAGGAGGGAGGTCGTCCATTCTGTGTTTGTACAGTGGCGTGGCTTCATCCAGTACTTTGAGCAAGTCATCAAAGGCATTGCCTCCATCATCTATAAATATATCAAAGAGCATCACAAGTGTACGAGGGACACCACCCGTAAGCCGTCTGAGGGTCTCTATACGTTGTGGATTCTTATCTACTACGCTTTGCATCTTGGCTTTTTGCTCATCTGTACCAATGGAGAGTAAGAACCTTATGCTCTCTTCAGGGTTCAGCCCTTGGAGTTTGACTATCTTGAAGAACTCATAAAAGGGTTGTCCATAGTCAAAGTGTTCTTCCATCATCTTGGTAGAACCCCCTATAATTCTAAACGATGATGAAGTAAGGAGTATTTCTCTAAGCTGTCTACGTTCTTTTTCTTTGAGTTTGCCTAGGAGTTCATCTATATTGTCTATGAGCAGTATAAGCTTCTTATTTTTCGTTTTGAGCTTTTTTTCTAAGTATGAAAAGCAATTGAGCTCATACGAGTCATCTTCTATATGTTCTTCCATACTATCGAGTATATCGGGAAAAACATCAGTATAGATACTTTGCAAATAATCTGCCACTTCTTCCCATAGCCTACAAAGTGAACGGATTTGATACTGCTCTTCTGCAAACTTCACAGGCAACAAAAACTGGGATAATAGTTTGTCATTTTCTATCTCAATCATTATCTTGCGTAAAAGGGTAGTCTTGCCTTGTCCTCTTTGACCTATGATGATGTAGTGTTGAGGGGATACGCTATAGTCACTACTTTTTAACTCTTCAAATAGTTCATAAAATTCATCATCTCTGACTACAAAACGAGATAAAAATGCTTTTTGGCTCATTTCATCAGGGGTATATTTATAGCGTGAATAATTAGTTAGCGACATTTTTGTACCACCACATTCTTAGGATTGGAGAATTAAATCTATATATTTTGGGGTCATCGTTGTTGTTGATATATCCATCATATACTAAAGCTTTTATAATCTCCCTACTCTCATCTGCTTCATATTTTGTAGAAATATTTTCTATTTGTATAGCAGATAAAGTATCTGATAATGATATTTTATTTAACACTTCTTTAGCAAAAAGATACTCTCTATTTTCAAAAGCTTCTCTAAGTTTACTTTGCCAACTTTCAAAATAATTTCTATGTTCAAGAGAATTCATAATCGCTTTATCTATAGTCTCTTTCGTTGTAAAGTCTAAACTCTCTCTTCTAGTGATTTTTTTTGACCTCTTGGACTATGAGTTGTATATAAAAAGGTATCAACCATTCTACTTTTTTTAGAAAATACTCTATCTCCTCATTAGCCATCGCTATGCCATTGTCTAAAGCTAACTTTGAGTAAATGCTTTGGCATCTTCGCTAGAAAGTGGTGGAACTTTGATATTGTTTAAGTCATTGATATGTTTGGTCACACCCAACTTAGATACAACACTTTCCAAGCCTATAGAACCTGCATAAATAAAAGTCACTTTAGATGCTATTTTAGCATCTTGTCGTAGTTCTCTATGTGCTAACAATAAACTTATAGCATTTTGAGGGTTATCATACTTGATAATATTTTCGATAGTTTGGGCAAACTCATCTATCATAATAATGATTTTTTTATCCTCATCCAAATCTTTGACAAGTCTTTTAAATGCTTCTTTATAATCTACCGTCTCCCCATCAGCAAACGCTACACCCAAAACAGATACTTTTTTGATTCTGAGTTTTTTGAGCTTTTCCAAATATCCTTTACTTATGGATTCAAACTTATTGATAAACTCCTCTTCACTCAAAGCATTAAAAAGCTTCTCCCAAAATTCACTTTGACTATCAGCAGACTCGGTATCGACATAAAGAGGGATATAATTTTCTTTAGGTTCGTCTAGTATTTTATAAAGTATAGACGTTTTGCCTACACGTCTAGGAGCAGAGATAAGAATATGGCTACCACTCTCTATGGCATCCCATATATCTTCTAACTCATACTTCCTCTCCCAAAAACTCTCTTTTCTTACAGCTTGACCTACAGTAATTTTCATATTTTTCCCTAATGACAAATTTTATTTTGTCATTATATCTAACAAAATATAATTTGTCAATAATATAATTATCTACAGAAATTTAAAGATAAATAAAGAATAAGCATAAAGATAAGAATATGACGCGAAGAGTGGTACACTCAACAGGATTCGAACCTGTGACCTTCGGTACCGCAAACCGATGCTCTATCCAGCTGAGCTATGAGTGCATATCTAATGTTTAGAAGCGATATTTAGGGGCGAATTATAGCTAAATAAACTTTACTTTGCAAGTAGGTTCATCTTTGCAAAACATCTTAAGGCTTGATAGGCATCTTCTAAGATGCTCTTCCAAGACTCCCGTGCCATTAACGAGACTTTTTGAGTCTATCAAATTTGAGTATCAGCTCAATTTTAGACAAAGGAAGATTGAGTTTACTAGAGATACTCGCTTTGCTTTCTCCTGCTTCAATGCATTGCATGACGGCTTGTGTCGAAGAAAAGTTTTCTATGACTTCGGTCACGGAGACACGAGAGGCTTCATAGTTCGCAATAGTCGTATCTTTGATGGCTAGTATTTCTTTGAGTTGCTTATTTTCCCTATAAAGGGTAGTATTTTTATTGAATAATAGTAGAAGGATAACAATAAAAAATGCCAAAAGAGCCAAGACAATGACATCAAATATTTCCATTATAGCACCTCGATGATAATACAAATGATAAAGATAAAGCCCAAGTAGCCATTGACTGTGAAGAAGGCTTTATCAATCTTAGTAAAATCTTTATGTACGATATAATGCTCGTATCCTAGCATCACAGCAGACAAGCCTACCCCTATACCTGCCCAAATGCCTAATCCTGCTTCGGTGATAAATGCTATCCACAATCCTATAGTAAGAAGATGAAAACCTTTGGCTATCCATAGTGTGGTATTTATACCAAATTTGGAAGGGATGGAATGGAGTTTATGGGCTTTGTCAAAGGCGATGTCTTGAAGAGAATAGAGCAAGTCAAATCCTGCTACCCAAAACATCACGCCCATTGCAAGATAGATTGACCAGAGGCTAATCTCTCCTGATACAGCTACGGTACCTGCGATGGGAGCAAGTCCAAGGCTCAGACCCAATACTAAGTGTGCCAAGGCAGAAAAACGCTTAAATAGCGTATATCCTCCTAGTATCAACAAAATAGGCACAGACAGTTGCAAGGATAAAGTATTACCCAATATGCCACAAGGATAAAGAGTCCTGCATTGATAACAACAAAGATAAGCATTTGAGCATCACTGACCCTACCATCTACAGAAGGTCGCCCTTTGGTGCGTGGATTGAGCTTGTCTATATCTCTATCGAGATAACGGTTGATACCCATCGCAAAGTTACGTGCTGTGATGGCCGCTAGTGTACCTAAGAGTAGCAATTTCCAACCAAACCATCCTGAGCCACTCTGTAAAGAAGATGCCACAAGCATAGCAATAAAAATAAAAGGCAAAGAAAAGATAGAATGCTTGAACATCACCAGTTCAGCAAAATCTATATAATACTTCTTGAGTCTATGCATCGTCATCCTAGGGGTGAGGGATTTTGAGCTTAGAATTAAGTGACCAAGCGACTATTAACACTAAAAAAGCAATAACATAAGCACTTGTAATGATATTATAGGCAGTAAATAAATACAATACCCATAACAAAATAGCACCCAAAGGTGTAGGAACTCCGTCAAAATATTTGAGTGCTTCTCCTACATCGACTTTGAGGTTAAATTCTACCAAACGTCTAAGACCATTGATAATATACCAAATAAGCACCAAGCCCAAGACCAGTTCTTCTAATCCTGAGATAGCACTATATTCTTTAACTGCATAAAAGAGTAAAAAGCTAGGCATCACCACAAAAGATAGAAAATCAGCAAATGAATCTAACTGAATACCAAACTCTGTAGAAAGCTGATATTTTCTTGCGAGTTTACCATCCATGATATCACACGCACCTCCTATCCATGCCAAGATAATCGCTGTCACGAAATCGCCTTTGACGATAAAGTAAATGGCTAAGACTCCTGCTGTAATGTTCATATATGTGACTAAGTTTGCAATATTGAAACGGTCATCTTTATCAAATAAGTTCATATCATCTCCAAAAAGTTATAAACTAGATTCTACCCTCTTCGGACTTAAGGCTATCCCTTAGTAGTAACGCGTTATCATTACAGATGATTATGATTAAACAACTAGCCATTATTGGAGCGACTGCTTCTGGTAAAACCTCTCTTGCTATTGCCCTTGCCCACAAGATGAATGCCTATATACTTTCTCTTGATTCGCTCTCTGTCTATCACTCTATAGATATAGCTTCTGCGAAACCTAGCCTAGAAGAGCGTGAAGGGATTGTACATTTTGGTATCGATACACTCTACCCCCATGAAAACTTTGATGTCACACATTTTATTACTCTGTATCATCAAGTCTATGCACAGTGTATCAAAGAACAGAAGAATCTTATACTCGTAGGAGGCACTAGCTTTTATCTCAAAATGCTCATAGAAGGTATCAGTCCTGTACCCTCTATCTCTGCGAAGACTCAAAAAAGCGTCGAGACCTATATGCGTGATATTCCCAAGACTTATGCATGGCTTTTGGGATTGGATGCACCCTATATGTCTGCTATTGCTTCCCAAGATGCTTACCGTATAGAAAAAGCCTTACAAATCTACCTCGAAACGTCCTTGACACCCACGGCGTATTTTGTGAAGTATCCTCCACAAGCGACGATTAGCCAAGCCATTGCCTATTTATCAGATTGTATGGGATAGGGTTTTGTTGCGTGAGCGTATTGTACAGCGTACCTTGCTCATGCTCAAAGAGGGACTCATAGATGAAGTGGTAGCATTAG
Source organism: Sulfurovum sp. (assembly GCA_030949325.1). GTDB lineage: Bacteria > Campylobacterota > Campylobacteria > Campylobacterales > Sulfurovaceae > Sulfurovum. The sequence continues at coordinate 103,840 of JAUZSQ010000110.1, read as the reverse complement.
AAAAGAAGTATAGCCGTAGCCCCTATTGTATGAAGTCTATTGGTATCAAAGAAACACTTGCCTATCTGGATGGGCAATATACTAAAGCCATGCTCATAGAAAAGATTACTACAAATACAGCGAGATTAGCAAAGCGTCAAACGACATTTAATCAATCGCAGTTTCAAAATGTAATCAAAGGAAGTATAGAAGAGTTACAGATGCTATTGCTCTAGTATCTGTAAGGAGATGTCACAAGTCGCTTAGTAGCCACTTGCACTTATCATAGTAAATAAATATGATAATAAATCTTGTACATAAAAAATAGCTGTAAGTGTCACAAGAGCTGAGAGTCCAATGAGTCCTATCAAAGGTTTGGACATATTATAATACACAACATCCTCCTCTTTGCTAGGTTCTTTCAAGAACATATATACAATCAATTTGAGATAATAATACGCAGCAATCGCAGAGTTTAGACCCATGACAATCGCTAACCACACATATCCTGCATTGACAGCAGATTGCATGACATAAATTTTACCCCAAAATACAGAAAATGGTGGTACACCTGCAAGAGCCAACATGAAGATTCCCATCACAATAGCCGCCATGGGCATACTCGTAATAAGCCCTGCAAACTTTTCATACGGATGGTCATAACGTTTGTCAAATTGTCTCTTTTTATGACGTGAAATCCACAACATGGCAAAGGCTCCAAGGTTCGTAAACATAAAGAGTCCATAGTAGAAGAAAATACCTGTATTCCCTGCTGTGGTGTTTAGTGCCAATGCTGCCATAATAAAACCAGCATGAGAGATAGAAGAATATGCCAACATACGTTTGACATCTTCTTGCACCAATGCCATAATATTTGCCATCGTCATCGTAAGAACTGCCACGACCAAAAGAATATTTTGTACCCAATCTACACCAAGGTCAATATACATCCCAAAGATTCTGATACTCACAACAAAGGCTGCAATTTTAGGGACAATAGACATATATCCTGCTAATGGAGCAGAAGCCCCTTGATAGACATCTGGCGCCCATGTATGAAAAGGAAAGAGTGAAAGCTTAAACGAAAAGGCTACAAGCAATAACACTGAAGAGCCAAGAATAGCTATCATCAGTCCTGTCTCATCAAGACGTGTTGCCATCACTTCGGCTACTTTATAGAGTTCGACTGAACCTGTAAGTGCGTACACGACAGCTGACCCCATTGCAAAGAACGCAGCAGCTAAGGCACCCATAGTAAAGTATTTCACTGCTGCCTCATAAGAATCAGCTCTATTGTGCATAGCGATGAGTGTATAAAGTGCCAATGATGCTGTCTCAATCCCTACAAAAATAAGGATAAGGTTATCCGTAGCTACCATAAATTGGAATCCTGCTGTCATAAACAAGAAGAGTGCAAAGAATTCAGGGTAAGAATACTCATGAAATCTCTTCGATGTCAAGGCTAGAGGAATAAATATCATAGAAGCTACAAGCATCATCAGTTGCGAAATAATAGCAATACCATCAATGAGCATGACATCAAAGAAGCCTCTTTCGTTGATAGTCAGACCCAAGACAGAGAGAAAATCAATCAATAGCACCAATACGGTAAGTATCACATAGACTGACTTACTGACTTTATCATTGATTAAATCAAGAATTAAGATGATAAGACCACCTGCAATAGCAATAAGCATAGGTGCAAGGGTGATAAGGTTTAAACTTTCTAAACTTACATTAATAGGTTCTAACATTATTCGACCTCCTTGGTTGATTTGGCAACATTAATCATCTCTTTTGCCTCAGCTGTAATGGCTTTTTCATCCATAAATATAAGCAATGCTTTGACTGAATTGTCAATAGGTGCTAAGACAGGTTTAGGATAGACCCCTAACCAAATAACAATGGCTACTAAAGGAATGAGTGACCATGTTTCTCTTGTATTCAAGTCTTTTAAGACTTTATTTTCTGCTTTGTCTAGTGGACCAAAGAATGTCATTTTCATGACTCTTAGCATATAAACAGCACCCAAGATAATAGAAGTACCTGCTAGGATTGTGATCATAGGAGAGACTTGATAGAAACCAAGTAAAACCAAGAACTCACCTACAAAACCAATAGTCAAAGGAAGTCCTACAGAAGCCATAAGCATAATACCAAAGATAATGGCAAATTTAGGCATCACGGCTGCGATACCACCAAACTCTGAAAGTTCTTTGGTATGTCTTCTTTCGTATAACATTCCTACAAGCATAAACAATGCACCTGAGACAATACCATGAGAGAGCATCTGAAAGACTGAACCTGAAAGTCCTTCTGCGTTCATAGCAAAAAGTCCTAACATAATAATACCCATGTGTGAAACAGATGAATAGGCAATCACTTGCTTAATATCTTTTTGGGCATAGGCTATCATCGCTGTATAAATAATCATAATCAAAGACAATACGGCAATAGGCGTAATCGCCATCACTGATGCATCAGGGAACATAGGGAGTGAAAATCTTATAAACCCATAAGTACCCATTTTCAGAAGTACTGCTGCTAGAATCACTGAACCAATAGTAGGGGCTTGACCATGAGCATAAGGAATCCATGTATGAAAAGGAAACATCGGTACTTTAATAGCAAATCCTATAAAGAAGGCAGAAAAGAGCCATAGTTGTGTCTCCACAGGCAAGATTAATGCATACCAATCACTTAGAGCAAATGACCATACACCTGTAACACCATGATAAATGTACGCTACATAAAGCATACCTACTAGCATAATCAATGAACCCGTAAAGGTATAGAGGAAGAATTTAATAGACGCATAAATTCTTTTGGGTCCACCCCATGCTCCAATGATATAAAGCATTGGTACCAAAGAAAGCTCCCAAAAAAGATAAAAGAGTATCGCATCAAGGGCTACAAAGACTCCGACCATCGTCATCTCTAAGAAAAGTAAAGAAAGAATCATGTTTTTGATATTCTTAGTCTCTCCCATAGATGCCATACCAATTAAGGTCATCAAGGTAGTCATAATAATAATAAACAATGAAATACCATCTACTCCTAAGGAATAAGAAATACCCATCTCAGGAATCAACGGTATAAACTCGAGGAATTGCATACCTGCATTCGTCATATCAAAGGAAAACCATAATCCTAAAGAAAGTAAAAATTCAATTGATACTACTGTAATACCATACGTTCTGATATATTCTTTGTTGACCCAAAACCCTAGCAGTCCTGCAACTGCTGGGAAGAATACCAATATACTTAATATATTATCCATGCTTACCCCCTAAGCTATCATCGCTGAAATTGCAGCGACTAACAATAACAATACAGTACCTACAGCCATCCAGTTGAGATAGTTTGAGAGGTTACCTGTTTGCATACTTCTTGTTTTATCACCAGAACCATACATGAACTTCGCGATATTATCTACTGTTGCATCTACTATTTTCAAATCAACTTTTGTCCATAATAAGGCAGAAATCATTGCATACGGTTTGGTAATGAATGCTTCATAAAACTTAGGTACATAATACTGATTAATCAGTAGTTTATAGAATACACCACTTTCAACTTTTTCGTCACGCTTCCAAGCATTTTTACCTGTTCTTGCATATTTGAAATACGCATAAGTAATAGCAGAAAGAGCAATCCCTACAACAAGTGCGGCTAAGTAGGGAGCAAGATGATGTGTATGTTCACTCATCTCATACTGTACACTATCGTTAAATTGATAGATAAAGCCTTTATATGCATCCATAAAATACCCTGTAATAAACGCCAAAACTGCCAAAGGTGCCATCGCAATAAGTACATACTTATGCATATCATGTGGATGGAAACCTAATGGTGTATGTCTATCTTCCCCATGGAAAGTCAAAAATACTTGTCTAAAGGAATAGAATGCTGTCATACCTGCAGTAATGACCAATATCACCCATAAAATATACGTATGTTCATTAAATGCTGTCTCTATAATCGCATCTTTTGACCAGTAACCTGCAAAAAATGGAAGACCTGCTAGTGCGACAGAAGCTATACCCATATAAATCCAAGTGCTTCTCATCTTTTTCCTCAAATTTCCCATTTTAAAGAGGTCAAGCTCATCATGCATAGCATGCATTACATTACCCCCTCCAAGGAAGAGAAGGGCTTTGAAAAATGCGTGGGCTGCGAGGTGAAAGAGTGCAATCCAATACGCACCAAGTCCAGCTCACGGCAAACATATACCCTAACTGTGAAAGTGTAGAGTAGGCAATAATACGCTTCAAGTCTCGTTCTACCAATGCCATCGACGCGGCATAAAAGGCTACGAATGTACCTAAAGAGGCAATAAAGAAAGATACCCCTGCAACGGCTTCCATAGAATAAAGTGGATTCGCACGAATGACTAGGAAAACCCCTGCTGTTACCATCGTTGCTGCGTGAATCAATGCAGATACAGGTGTAGGACCTTCCATTGCGTCTGTAAGCCACGTATGTAGTGGAAATTGTGCTGATTTACCCATTGCCCCAATAAACAGAGCAATCGCTGCACCTGTAAGGACGGTATCGCTAAGATACGGTAACTGTGCAAAGACTTCATCATATTGTAATGAGCCTGTATTCCAGTAAAGTATAAAGATACCAATAAGCATTCCAAGGTCAGCAATACGGTTCATAATGAACGCTTCGTTTGCTGCCCATGATGGAGAGATAGAAGGATTGTCTTTTCTGTCTTGGTCTGGTTTGTGATACCAAAAACCAACCAAGAGCCAAGAACAGACACCCACGCCTTCCCAGCCAATAAATAGACCCAAGAAATTGTCAGACATAACCAAAATCATCATAGAAAAGACAAAGGCAGAAAGATAAGAGAAGAATCGGTTAAAACTCTTGTCATGATCCATATAACCAATGGCATACACATGTACAATAGTAGAGACGAGTGTGACTACCGTCATCATAGTCACAGATATTTGGTCAATCACAAAACCAAAATCTACACTAAAACTTCCTGCTGAAATCCAATCCATCATCGTAACATGAATCACTTCACCTGTGACATAAAGTTCACAAGCCAAGATAGCCGAAGCGATAAAAGAAGCACCAATCAGTGCTGAGGCTACGATACCTACATATATACGTCTTTCGCTCATTCCAAAAAGGGTAGCAAAAAGTGAACCTACAAAAGGTGAAAACAGTGCTATATATACTAATATTTCCATATTATCCTCTCATACTTGCTAAGTCATCTAAATTAAGAGAACCATGTTTTTTATACAATAAAATTAAAAGTCCCAAACCAACAGCTACTTCAGACGCTGCAATAGCGATAATAAAGAAGGCAAACATTTGTCCCGTTAAATCATTATAATAATGTGAAATCGCTGCAAATGCAATATTAACAGCATTGAGCATGACTTCCGTTGCAAAGAAAAGCATCAGAAGATTTCTTCTTCGTAATACTCCTACCAAACCTATAGAAAAAATAATCGCGGATACGATTAAATAGTGAGACAAACCTATCATTTATCATCCTTTATCATCATTTCTTCATCTACACCCAAATCTTCGGTGAGAGAATCGTCCATTTTTTTACTTGCAAGAATAATACCTGAAATCATAGCCACAAGTAACATAAGTGCTGCGACTTCAAAAGGAATCAAATATTTGGTAAACAATACCATACCTACATCTTGTGCATTGCCTACGCCTTCATGCATAGGATAGAGTGCAACAATTGCGTCAGAATGAATCGGTCCTGCAAACATGAGTACCAAAACAACAGCAGACAAGCCACCTAACAAAAATACCAATGCTGGATTCGTATTTTTCTCTTTAATATCTTTTGTCGCATCAAAGAACATCATGGCAAAAGAATACAGAGCCATAATAGCCCCTACATAGACGATAAGTTGAACCACACCCAAAAAATCTGCACCCAAGATAAAAAAGAATCCTGAAATCAACACCATCGCAGCTGCGAGAGATGTCATAGCATAGAGTACATTTTTACTCATTACCGTGACTAAAAATAGTCCTATCGTTAAAACCGAAAAGAGATAAAAAGCAAAGCCTTCTATCGTCATTAAAGATGCCAAAAAGTTTTCTAACATAGTGTCCCTTCCTTAGTACGCTAATGGCGTTTGTTTGATATTTTCATCTGCATTAGGTGAAATTGCACCAAATCCATCATATTCTTGTTGTAGGTTCAGTTTGTCAATAGGCGTTAACATATCTTCAAACAGTGAAAAACCTGCTCTTTGCTGTGAAGCATTTTCATAACGTGGACCATGTACGATAGCCAATTCTGGACAAACCTCTGCACAATAACCACAGAAAATACAACGCCCAAAGTTAATGGTATATTCACTCACTTCCTTGCGTTGTTCTTCATCATATCTTGTATCCATAGAGATACAATTAGAGATACATATCTTCTCACATAAACCACAACCAATACATCTATAACTACCCGATTCAAGCAGTCTAAGCATATCATGAATCGCACGGTAACGTGGAGAGATGGGCATTTTTTCAAAAGGGTATTTGATAGTATGCGTCTCACCCATAAAAAGTGACCGAATCATATTTCTCATGACTACCCATAGTCCTACAAACAGTTCACCCTTAAAGGTTCTTGTCACCACTTGAGTAAACTTCTCCATACTTGTCTTGGGAGGAGTTCCTACATCAAGCGTCGTATAAGACTGGACACCAACATTTCTATTTTTAAATTGTTCTAAACTCATCTATACTCCTTTATACCATGATTACAAGTGCTGTAACTAAAATATTTACAACAGCTAGAGGCATCAATACTTTCCAACAAAGCCACATAAGTTGGTCTGGTCTTACATGTGGCCACGCAGCTCTTACCCACAGCATCAAGAAGAAGAAGAATCCAATTTTGAGCATAATGGTCAACCACCCAAAGGTACTTTCACTGTCATATCCACCCAAAAATACAATTGCAGCGATAATAGACACTGTAATCATATTGGCATATTCTCCAATAAAGAACATCCCCCATCTCATCCCTGAATACTCAGTTGCATAACCCGAAATAATCTCTGCTTCATGCTCCAAAAGGTCAAATGGTGTTCTGTTGGTCTCGGCAAATCCTGCAATAAGGAAAAGCACGAAGGCTACAGGTTGATAAAAGATTAACCATACACCCTCTTCTAATTGATAGTTATTAAAATCTACAAACGAAAGAGAACCTACGAGCATAATCGGAGCAAGAATAGAAAGCCCAGTGACTACTTCATAAGAAAGAAACTGTACAGCCGTTCTAGCTGAACCAATTATACCCCATTTGTTTGACTGAGACATCCCTGCTAAGAGAGGACCATAAAGCCCTGCTGCCATCATTCCAAGTACAAACAAGATACCAATATTTAAATCCGATGCAATAGAAGGCACAAACACCCCACCTAATAAAGGCACAAATTCAGGAATCGTAAAGTCAGGAAAGACTGGCACAGAAGACAGTGCAATAAATGCTGTCGCTGCTGTGATAATCGGTGCTATCATAAAGATAAACTTATTGGCATTTTGAGGAATAATATCTTCTTTGGTAAAAAGCTTAATTCCATCTGCTGCAATTTGTAATAAACCATAAGGTCCTACATGCATGGGTCCTAAACGTCTTTGCATAAAGGCAAGAACTTTTCGCTCAACATAGGTACCAAAACCTGCAAGTGCCGAAATCACAGCTAAAATAAGGACAGCTTTGATAAGGACACCTAGCCAAGTGACCTGTGGTAAATTTTCTACGAGTGCTATTTCCATATTACACCTTTCTCAATGTTACATTTGCATAACGTGATGCACCAAAGAGGTCATACACACCTTCGGCCGATTTAAAATCAGATACTTTGACGATGTCACCTAAGATTTTGGCATCGGCAATCACATCTAGAGTAATACTTCCATTTTCAAATATTACTTCTACCCTTTCTCCTAAAGTCTCTGCTTTTGCCTCACTGGCATAGAGTGCAAAAGGTTCAAATATTTCATGTGACTTATCTGTAAAGTCATTGAACTGTCTAGCAGGATTACAGCGATACGCAATCTCTCTTCTAGGATAGCACTTTGCTCACACTGTGCTACTTCAGGAAGTGCTGTCTCAATATAAGCATTTTCTAGCGTGTATCCACGATTATCTACACCATCATTGGTATAAGCATTGGGGAGGCTATCAAATTCAACGGCTTGAAAGCCTTTGTCTCTAGGCAACATTTTTGTCCAATCAATGGTCAATTCAGGTGCTTGAACAAGTACTTTCATAAGGTCATTAAGCTCATATCCACCATATTCTACTGCTGCATTGGTTGGTAAAACACGCTTATTGATATTGGTGAGTGTTCCTTCTTGCTGATTCATCGCAGGGATATCAAAGTCACCTGTACCAAGAGCAGAGAGTTTATAATCACCATTTTCATTGTAGCCTACAGTATAACCTTCTGCTGTCTCATCAAGGTCACAAATAAGTGCCACACCTAGTGCATTAGACTTTGGAGGGGTCATCACTACATCTATATTACAAGTAGCTTCTACAAGTGCCACAAGTTTAGCAATATTTTCTGCTTTTCCATGATAATATAAATCTTCACCCAGCATCATAGAAAAAGTCGTTTTTTTCTTCATCATCTTGGCAAAAGCATCATCAAAAGTACTAGCGTCACCACCGAGTAATTCTACTAAACCATTACGAATAACCGTAATTTCTTTGGCTACCATTTCGGTCACTTTTTTGGAAACTTCTTTCTCTTCGCCTGTTTCTTCATCAATGACAGTCTCTTTGACAGTAGAGACTACTTTTTCTTTAATCGTCTTGCTTTCAGAACGTTTAAAGCTCTCAATATACTCAAGTACCTCAGAAGACAGTTTAGCTTTGTCTGCAAATAGGTCTAAGACCAAATACAATGCCGCTTCTTCTAGTCCTACTTTATGCTCAAAAGCCATTACCGTCTTACCAAATGTAGGTATCAAAGTATCCCCTACTGGATGGAAAAAGAGTCCTGCACCTTTGTTGAGCTTTTGCACATTATTAAAGGCATACTTCATCGCTGGAGAATCGTTACGCAGTGCTGAACCTATAGAGATAACAAAGTCAGACTTTTTCATAATAGTATCCGTATTTCCTGTCCAAAGTGCATTTCCTGAAGCCAGTTGATAATGATTCAAGAAAGTTTGGAAGGCTTTGACTTCTGGATTATAAAGCTTCACTCCTCTTTGTTCTTTGAGTGTTTGAAGCATAAGTGCCTCTTCATTTGTAATCATAGAATTAAAACGAATCGTTGTGGCTTTTTGAAATGCTTCTATTGCCTCAGCGAATACCTTGCTATCTTGGGTAGCTGTAGTATTTTGGAAATCATAGGCAAAACGTGCTGAACCATCCAAAGAAACATACGACCACTCATTGGTGATTCTATAAATCTTCTGTGTTCTGTCTTCTATAGAGGTAGGTTTAACCTCATAATAGATTTGCGCACCATCGGAAGAGTGCGCAGCGACTGCTGGTACTTTCTTTAAATCCCATGCATTGGACTTATAGACAAAATCTACCGAAGACAAGGCCCCAACAGGACAGACGGCAATACATTCACCACAATCTGAACATTCGGTAAACGCAGTACCATTACTAGGAGCGATTACAGATTTTTGAAGCTTGTTCCACATAGAATAGGCATCTTTTGGCATCGTAGCTTTATAGCCCTTGTCCAAATCTGCTCCTCCACGTTTGACCGTCGTAATCGCTGCATCACCAATGATATCTTTACAGACAGTCGTACAACGCTCACACACAATACAAAGACCTGGGTCATAATGTAATACAGAAGACCAATTGACCACTTCACGTTTGGTATCTGGAATCATATAAGATTGAGAATCTACACCCATCTCTAGGGTATAGTTTTGCAATTCACACTCACCTGATTTATCACAAACACCACATTGAAGAGGATGATTGACATCATATACTTCCATAATCGCGCGACGCTCTTCAAGAATAGTAGGTGTATCAATCGTGATGTCCATACCTTCTTTGACTTTTGCGTTACAAGAATATACCTGCTTACCATCTACTTCTACAAGACAAATACGACATGCCAAGGTTGGCGAACATCTTGTCAAGTAACAAATAGCGGGTATAAATATATCGTTAGCACGAGCAGCATTAAGAATGAATTCACCCTCTTTTGCCTTAAACTCCATGCCGTCAATCATTATATTCACTATATTATCTACTGTTTTTACTTCACTCATTGTTGTTTCCTAGTATTTTGGATTTCTTTTATGAAAAGTTACTCTGCTAAATATACAGAGGATAGCGAAGAAAAACTTAGTATTCACTCATATCTATAGCCTCTCTTCTTATTTCATTTATACATGTATCAATTTTAAACACAGTCTTCATCTTTTGTTACCTATAAACGCATATTTACTAGCAATGTTTAGTATTTTCATATCATCTTATCTAATACACATTTATTTATGGTAAGATTCCAATAAAAACAAGGATATACTAATGGCAGATAAAATAGTAGACATCGCAATCGTAGGTGCAGGACCTGGAGGAATGGCATGTGCCATTGAAGCAAACTCGCAGGAATTGACAATATCGTTGTATTTGATAAAGCAGCACATCACAATGACATGATTCACAAATTTTACAAAAAAGGTAAAAGAGTCGATAGAGATTGGATGGGTATCAAATTTGATTTTGTTGGTAATGTAAGATTTGAAGAATGTTCAAAAGAAGCTTACATCAAACAAATGGATGATTTACTTGCAAGTCATGGTCTTTTAGAAAAATTTGTCTATAACACAGAAATTTGGAATGTTCTTAAAGGTGACGATGGTCTTTTTGCTATTAATGTCGGCGACGATGTAGTCAAAGCCAAAAATGTGATCGTATCTGTAGGTAGAATGGGTAAACCAAACAAGCCAGGATACAAATTCCCTAAAGCCATCAGACCTAGATTAAACTTTAACCTCTCCAAAGTAGAAGATGGCGAAAGAGTGATGATTGTTGGTGGTGGAGATACTGCTGGTGAGTATGCCTATGGTTTAGTAGAGCTTGAAGATATGCAAAACTGTACAGTCACACTCAACTATAGAAAAGCTGTCATTAACAGAATGAACCCAACGAACACAGAAATGACAATGAAGTATATCGATAACGGTAAACTCGCTAACAAAATGGGTGTAGATGTTGAAAGTGTTGAAATCGCCGAAGGTGACCTCGTACAAGTAAACTTCACAGATGGAAGTAATGCTATTTATGACAGAATCGTATTTGCTCTTGGTGGAACAAGCCCTAAAGATTTCCTTGTAAACTCTAAAATTGAAACAGGTAAATGGGACGAACCACTCATGGACGAAAAGACACTAGAGACCAACATTTCAGGTCTTTACACTATCGGTGATGTAGTTACTGACCAAGGTTCTATTGCACTTGCATTTAACCATGCATCATTTGTAATGAATGATATCGTAGCAAAAGCTAAATAATACCTCTTAGCAAAGGCTTGAAATTCAAGCCTTTGCTACTCTCCCATAATCTCTTCTCTCTGAGCTTTTTAATAGCTACTTTGTCTATGCAAAACTCTAGCAATTATTATTTTGTCATCTAATATATCAAAGAGTATTCTATAGTTTCCAACTCTTAATCTATAGGCTGGTTCAGAAATATGCTTTAAATCTTTAATCGCACTTTTTCTAATCTCAATTTTCATTTTTTAAATAATCTTCAAATAAGATAGTATCTTCATCTCTTGTAGATTTCAATAGTTTTAGATCTTCAATATCTTCTCTTGAAATAATTTCAAGTCCATCACTTTTAAAATGTTCTAACATCCATAAAACTTTTTCAGTCAAAGTTTCATTTTGAATATTTATTGTTAATGTTTGCATAATAAGCTCCAAGATAGTATGATATATATATCATACTATCACATTAATATATGTAGTGCGTTTAAAATAAATAGATAATTGAGAAATATCTTTATACATTGCCATCATGGATAGTGCAAACGCATAAAAAGAAAAAAGCGACTTATGCTTCTTCTTTTGTAGCTTCCAGTGCAGATATACGTTCTGCTTTCGTCTCATCTGAGACTTTTTTGACTACAATAGTCCAATCTACTTCATTGAACTTTAGAGAATTTAATAAAGTGTGTCCTGAGGCTTTAATCACATCAGCAGATTTTTGAATAGAAGAATAATCCCCTACTTCAAACATAAAAATACCTACTTCATCTACTTTGATACCTTTGTCAATGAGTTCAAGCATTCTGTCATAGAAATCATCTTTTAAGTGTCTTAAATCATATCTTTTCATTATCTATCCACCTCTCCAAATACAATGTTTGTTGTACCAATAATCGTGACAACATCAGCGATATACGTACCCACTAAAAGTTTTTGCAAAAGCCCTGTATGGAAAAAGGAAGGGGCTCTACATTTGAGTCTATAGGCATAAGGTTCGCCTTCAGATTTGATATAGAAACCTAGCTCACCCTTGGGAGATTCTGTAGGGACATATACTTCACCTTTGGGTGGTCTCATTCCCTGCGTGACCAGTACAAAATGTTGCATCAATGCATAATTTTGTGTCATAATCTCTTCTTTGGGTGCAGAAATATATTTGGGAGAATGTGCCATCAGTTGAGGCTCTGTCTCTTTATACATAGGGATGAGTTGTCTGATAATACGCGTGGATTGCTTCATCTCTGCCATATACAAATTATAACGTCCATAAGAATCACATCTATCAGAGATAGGCACATCAAAGTCTAGTTCAGAATACAACTCATAAGGCTCTTCTTTTCTAATGTCCCATTTGACACCTGAACCTCTAAGCATAACGCCTGTACAACCCCATGAGAGTGCATCTTCAGCAGAAATGACTCCTACATCTTCCAAACGCATCTTCCAAATACGATTTTGCGTCAAAAGTGCTTCATAAGTATGCTCTACTTCATGATCTACTTTATCACAAAATGCCGCAGCATTTTCTAACCAACCTGCAGGTAAGTCCAAAGGAACACCACCAATACGCACAGCAGAATGTGTCAATCTCGCTCCACAATAGTCTTCCATTAAGTCCATAGCAAATTCACGTTCTCTAAAGGCATACAAGAACACGGACATCGCTCCAACATCAAGGGCATGGGTTGCGACGAAAAAGAGGTGAGAGATAATACGGTTAAGCTCTAGTAAAATCGTTCTAATGACTTGTGCTCGTCTTGGTGCTTCTACGCCGATGAGTTTCTCTACAGCCAAGGCATAGGCATAGTTATTAGAAGTAGAAGCGATATAATCAAGCCTATCTGTTGTAGGCAAGAACTCGTTATAGGTCATATTCTCAGCCATTTTTTCGATACCACGGTGAAGATATCCAATATCAGGATAGGCCTTTACCACTTGTTCACCATCTAGCTCAAGCACCAATCTAAGCTGACCATGTGCTGAAGGATGTTGAGGACCAAAGTTGATAACCATTGTATTGTCATCACGCTCAAAATTGAGGTTTTCAAAAAAGGGTGATAATTTATTTGCTACTTGCATCGCGACTCCTATCTTCTCTCATCTAATTGCTTAGAGGTTTTTTTTGTTATAGTTTACCAATGCTGTTTCACTATATTCAATAGCAACTTCTTCATCAGCATTATACTCTGCACCAAATGGTACTTCATATCCAATACGAGAAAAAACGCTTGGTATCTGCAATATCTATTTTACCAGGGTCTCTATTTTCAGGTCCGATAATATCACGGTACTCTTTACCAAAGATTTTATCAACTTCATACCATGAAGCAAATTCATCTCCATGCAAAGGATAGGTTTTGAGTAAAGGATTTCCTTCCCAATCATCAGGCATAAGAATACGCTTCAAGAAGGGGTGATTGTTGACTTTGATACCAAACATATCAAACATTTCTCTCTCTGCAAAGTTCGCAGATTTATACAAAGGTTCAATACTTTCAATCGCCAAGCCTTGTGCCAAACGACAAACGACTCGGATTCTCTTGGCTTCTGTGATATTGAGCAGTTGCCAAAACAGTTCAAACTCTTTGTCTTTTGCCAAATAATCTACAGCCGATTGCTCTGAACACTGTGTATATCCACAAAGCTCCTTGAGTGTTTTCATAACCGTAAAGTTGTCTTCTGGCTTGATATGAATCACCAATTGACCCAATTCGATATACGTCTCATTGCTCCATGAAGATACAGCCTCTACCACTGTTGCAAAATGTGCATCTTCTACAGCATCTCTGACGACACGAGGAGAGACCCAAAATCTATCTGTATAATACGCTTTTCCTTGGACATTGTCTTTTGGTACATATTTTCTCATTAGATTAACCTCGCTCTTTTGCCTGTTTGTGTTGTCAAATCTTGCTTGGTATTTTTCTTCATATCAGCAGACTCTTTACGAATTTTCTTTTGAAGCATCATCATCGCATATTGCAGTGTCTCAGGACGAGGTGCACAACCTGGAAGATAAATATCCACAGGGATAATCCTATCTACACCTTGGACGGTTGCATAGGTATTAAACATACCACCCGTATTGGCACAAGACCCCATAGAAATCACCCACTTAGGCTCTGTCATTTGGTCGTATAATCTTCTTGCAAACTCTGCATGTTTCTTAGAAAGCGTACCTGCGAGTATCATCACGTCTGCTTGTCGTGGACTTGCTCTAAAAATCGTCCCCATTCTGTCGAAGTCATAACGAGAAGCTCCCGATGCCATCATCTCAATCGCACAACATGCGAGTCCATACGTCAAAGGCCAAAGCGAGTTTGAACGCCCCCAGTTTACCAATTTATCTACCGATGTTAACGCTATCGGTAATCCTGCCGATGAGGCATAATTTACTTGATGCTGTGCCATTCAAGTGCTCCTTTTTTCCATGCATATACGAAACCAATCGTAAGTAATAATATAAATAATAACATCTCAACAAAACCAAACCAACCCAAGAGTCTAAAGTCAATTGCCCAAGGGAACATAAAAATAATCTCTACATCAAACAAAATAAACAACAAAGCAATCAAATAAAATTGAGTGGAAATAGTATTGGGTTGCTTAGTCACTTCTGGTCCACATTCATAAATACTCAGTTTGAGTCTTTCTGTATCAAGTCGTGCAAATTTCCTAGAAACAAGTCGTGCCAAAAATAGCGTAACAGGAAAGGCTACTGCTGTCAGTGCGAATAGAACAAATACACCAAAGTATGGGTGTTCTGTAATTACATGAGTCATATTAATCCCTTAAGTTTTTTCATCCATTCTCAGAATATTACTTTGATAATAGCTAAAAAGTGATTAAAATGTTTTTGGATTTGTATGCTTTGTAGAGATTTACTTTTTCTATGTAACTATGTGAAACAAAAGAAAAGTATCGCTATAATATCAAAATTAATTATAATTAATATAAGGAACAATACTTTGAGCAAAGATAAAAATACTATGAATTTACCCTATTGGATAGCGATGATAGCCATCTTTTTATGGTTTGCCTACTCCAAAGGATGGATACTTGCCAACTTTGCATCCATTGATGCCAAAATAGCCATACAACTCATAGAAAATGACAACAATATCACCCTACTAGATGTACGCACCATAGAAGAATTCAAAGAAGGTCACTTACATGATGCTGTACTTATCCCTCTACAAGCCCTATCCGAAAACCTAGGCATGCTCAAACAAGATAAAAACAAAAAGATTCTCGTCTATTGCAGAACAGGAAACCGTTCCATCTCAGCCTCTCGTATCTTACAAAACGCAGGATTCACCCCTATCAATATCCAAGGAGGCATTCTCTCTCTCATAGCTGAGAAAGTGGAGATGGTGAAGTAGGATATTATTTGAATTTCTTATAGACTTGTGTATGCTTTCCTAGCATATACAAATTTAAACATACTTTATCAATGTGAAAAATTAACAGCCAATCTCCCTTAATATGCAAAGATTCAAACCCTTTCATATTTCCTTTGAGAGGATGTCTTTTAAACTTCTCATCTATTTCTTGCTCATTATGAAGATAGGAAATCAGTATTTTTAAAAGCTCAAAATCTTTAAGCGTATAAAGTCCACTCTTTTTATCTCTCGCAATATCTTTTTTAAACCCTTTCTCAATCTTTATCTCTAACACACTAGATTCCCAAATCCTCAAATAATGCATCTCTTGTTTGATAGGTTTCTGTATTGATATTCTTTTCTAAATTTTCAAGACGACTTTTGAGTTCATCACTGGGTAATGTTAAATCAAAAGGAATACCTTGTTCCATAGATACTTTGGCTAAAAACATATTGACAGCATCTCCAAAGGTGAGTCCGAAGCGTTGGAATACCTCTTTTGCTTCATGATAAAAGACATCTTCTACTCTTACACTTGTTTGAATTTTCATAATTTTATACCTTTATTTAGAATCTTCAATAATTATACTCCATTTGGTGTATTATGTCAAATCATACTTTTCTACTTCACCTTAAATCCCATACTCTTTGCTCCTTCAAAGTTGGAGCCTAGTTCTTTTTCTATTTCTTCTAAGAAGTCTTTGTTTGCGAAGACTGATTCTTCTCTTACGGCGACTTTGTAAGCTGTATTTTTGATGATGAGGTTGATTTGTCCACCTGTGAGTTCGTAGTGGGTGAGTGCAGTGATATCAAAGCTTTCTTCATAGTCGGCACCTTCGGGTAGCATGACTTGCCAAAGACGTAGGCGTTGTTTTTTGGCAGGTTTTTTGAATTCTATTTTGTAATTGAAACGACGAGAGAATGCCTTGTCTATATTGCCCAAAAGGTTGGTTGTAGCGATAAGAATACCTTCAAACTTTTCTATCTGTTCCAAGAATATATTTTGCATTTGGTTATGCATTTTATCTGCTGAACTGCCCGTACCTTCAGTTCGAGAACTCAAAAACTGGTCGGCTTCATTGAGTAATAAGATGGGTTCTACTTTGGCCTTTTTGCTCAATTCTTTAAAATCATCAAAGATTTTACGCACATTTTTTTCTGATTCTCCGATATACATAGAAAGGATTTTGGAACAATCAAAAGAGAGAATAGGACGTTTGAGAGTCTTTGCCAAAGAAACAGCTGTCATCGTTTTGCCTGTTCCTGCGACACCATAAAAGATAATACGTGCATCTATGCCTTTACGATTTTCTTTGATACCCCACTTTTTGAGCTTTGCAAAGACACTTTTATCAACTTGTTTAATCACATTTTCCAAGGTCTCTCTGGTTTTGGCATTAAGGACTACATCATCTAGGTTGGTTTTGGGTTTGAGGTATTCAAAAATATCTTGTTCTTCTATGAGTTCACCCAATTTGAGTTTGGCTACTTTTTTCTTTTTCTTAGGATGAATGATACGTTGCATGACCTCATCTTCGAGGTAAAAAGAACGGCTTACGCCACCAAACATATTGAGTATCTCTTCATAATCTATGATTTTCTCAGCGATGAGACGTGCACCGTCTTCGAGTAAGGCACGGTTTTTAATCTTTTCGTATTCATCAAAGGAAATGAGTTCTATTAGCGTATTCATATCTCTAAATAAGCCTTCTCCTCCTGAGTATTCTTCTTTGAGCAGAGCCAAAAAGATACGTTTTTCTTTCTCATCCAAACCCTTTTCAGTGAAAAATACTTCTATATCAATAGGAGTCTTCGTCATTTTGACACGCTCTTCTATACGCCTAGTCAATAAAATCAATTTATTTTTAAGCCGTCCTATACTCAAAGAGTTATCGGCAAAACTTTGCTTGAATGTGGCGATTTTGTGTAAGAGTGCTACCATATCAAATTGGTCTTGAAGATACTCTAAATGGTCGGTATAAGGTTTAACCTCAGGTAGCGTAATCTCCAAAGAACCTTCTTCGAGTAAACGTAACAAGGCAATACTAGGTGTGACAGACGCAGAAAGTAATTCAAGCTTGGAACTCTCATGGGCTTTGACTTGTCCAAAACTCATTTGTATTATCCATCCTAAATCCAATAGCTTTTTGACCAATCCCAATTTGTGCAGGTAAAGATAGTTTTCGGAGTCAAAATGCTCTTTCAACCATTCTAATACGGCTACATCTTCTAAGCCTGAGACATAACGTTTACAGATATATTGCAAGAGTTGTGCTTCTTCTTTGTTACATTTGAGATGCTCAAAAATGACTGTTTTACGCACATTGTTTGTTTCAATAAATTCAATCAAGTGTTTCAATAGGATTCCTCTTTTTAGACTAACGCTCAGTATAACAAATATTTGCTATACTTTAGTTATCAAAATCAAAAGAGACTTATGCAATTTTTATATACCCTATTTACCAAGCCTTTGACCCTCACACTCACCGTTACGCTCTAGTAATGGCTTTCACCTTAGACCCATTGCCCAATTTACAAGTTTGGCAAAGACTTTCCATGCTAAAGTCCAAATCATAGTCAATGATAGGGCTGTCAATGCCAAAAAGGTCAATACCTTACTTTCTCTGTCTTTAGTCCAAGGAGATACCTTTATCCTCAGCACCCAAGGCAAAGACGCTCAAATTGGACAAAAAGCATTAGCCCTACTTTTTGAGTCACTGATGCAAAAAGATACAGCGATACTAAGCATTAGCAAAAGTACACACCACTATGAGAGTCCTACGATAGAAGGGGAGATTATCGCCAAAGGTATTGCCATCGCTCCTCTCATCTCCTATCAAAAGGTCTATAGCTCACAAGAGAGTCATTACTCTTTTAGCGAGGCAATCTCACAAAGTATTGAAGCACTACAACAAAGTGATACCCCTATCGCTTTGGCACAAAAAGCATTACTCCTTACCCTACAAGAAGAATGTACTACCCTAGAATCTTTTGAAAGCAAAATAGCACAAGAGTGTCAGATACTCAAAAGTACCCCTCTTTCGAGTAAAATTGTAGATTATCAAGATATATGTCAACGTGTACAATCGTATTTAGGTAAAACTGCCTCACTTATCTTTCCCCAAGAAGCCTTTATCCTTTTGGCAAAAGACCTCTTACCCTCTGAAATAGACAAACTCTCACAGAGTAATGTCCAAGGTGTGATATTGCAAGAGACTTCTATCCATTCACATACAGCCATACTTTTACGAGGATTAGCTATCCCCTCACTTAGTATCACGGATAAAGATTTAATCGCACAAAACACCATTATCTTAGATGCCAACGCAGGAGTTGTACTCCCCTCTCCTAGTACCCAAGAGCTACAACAAGCACATAAATACAAAGCATTCAACCAAACAAGCCAAGCCTCTGTCCATGCCAAACGTTTGCAAAAAGCAGAAACCTTGGCAGGAAAAACCATCAAAGTCTATGCCAATGTAGGCGATGTACGTTCTGCATCCCAAGCCAAGCAAGAAGGGGCTGAAGGGATAGGGCTTTTGCGTTCTGAGTTTCTCTTTCAAGCCAAGCAACCTACTTTGCAAACCCAAATTGATGCCTATACAGAAATATGTAGATATTTTGAAGACATTACCATACGCACACTCGATGTCGGAGGAGATAAAGCCTTACCTTACATAAATATCCCTTTAGAAAGTAATCCTTTTTTAGGTATCAGAGGTATTCGCCTTTTTCGTACCCATCCTGAGATTATTGCCGAACAACTTCATGCAATTTTTATCGCTTCTCAGGGCAAAAAGATAAAGATTATGTTTCCTATGGTCTCAACTGCAGAAGAATTCGTCTCAGCGAAAACCTTTGCCCTCAATGTTGCCAAGAAACAGCATATTGATATTGGGCATATTGCCTTTGGTATTATGGTGGAAGTACCTTCCGTACTCTTTTTGATTGAGTCCTTCAATGAAGTGGTTGATTTTTATTCTATTGGTACGAATGACCTCACCCAATACCTCTTTGCCACAGAACGAACACACCCTATTCTCAAAATAGATGTCCTTTCACCTGTGGTATTTTCTGCAATTAAAATGCTGATGAAACACGCTACCAAACCTGTAAGTATTTGTGGAGAACTCGCATCCAATGACAAAGCTATCGCAGACCTCATCTCACTAGGGATAGAGACACTCTCTGTCTCACCTAAAAGTATTGCACACACCAAGGAGACTATACGTCATGTTTAATCTATTACAAAAAATTGGCAAAGCCCTGATGACTCCTATTGCAGTACTCCCCGTGGCTGCTTTACTTTTACGTTTGGGATTTGGAGATGTGTTTGATGGACAAGTAGCCCTTATCATGAAATCAGCTGGAGACGCTATCTTTTCCAATCTTGACCTTCTCTTTGGTATTGGTATCGCCTATGGTCTTACCAAAAATAATGATGGAGCAGCCGCACTCTCTGGGGCTATTGGGGTACTCATCGCCAAGGCTGTCTATTTGAGCATTGATAGTGAGGTCAATATGGGTGTGTTTATTGGGATTATCATCGGTGTTTTAGCAGGGTCATTGTATAACCGTTTTCATGCCATTGTACTTCCCGAATTTTTGGGATTCTTTGGAGGTAAACGCTTTGTGCCTATTGTTACAGCCATTGGGGCTATTGTTGTAGGAGTATTGGCAGGGTATTTTTGGCACTTTGCACAAGCAGGTATCAATGCCTTTTCCGATGCGATTATCGGACTCAATGAAGTAGGTACTTTTATCTATGGTACACTCAATCGTCTGCTCATCCCTCTAGGTTTACATCATATACTCAATTCTATCTTTTGGTTTCAACTAGGAGAATATACCTATATCAAAGACGGTATAGAAGTCGTTGCCCATGGTGATTTGCACCGATTCTTTGCAGGAGACAAGACAGCAGGGACGTATATGTCTGGCTTTTATGTCGTCATGATGTTTGGCTTACCTTCTATGGCCTATGCTATCTATTTACATACTCCTAAGTCTTCGCAAAAGCGTGTGGGTGCGATACTCCTAAGCGTGGCACTCACTTCTTTTATCACAGGGATTACTGAACCTTTGGAGTTTCTCTTTTTGTTTATAGCCCCATTATTGTTTTTGCTTCATGCACTTCTGACTGGATTGGCTCTTGCGATGGCACAGATGTTGGATATTCATATAGGATTTGGCTTTTCTGCTGGACTGATAGATTATGTCATTAATTATAAGCTCTCTACCAATCCTCTCTTGATACTGCCTTTGGGCTTGGTCTTTGCACTCGTGTATTTTATACTCTCTTACTACACCATCAAATGGTTTAAGCTCAAAATATTTGAAGAGAGCGACGCAGAGAAAACCCTAAATACTAAAGAAGAAGCCTTGGCTTTCATAGAAGCACTAGGAGGAGTTGAGAATATTGTAGATGTAGATTCTTGTATTACGAGGCTTCGTATATCTGTCCAAGACAACAGCCTCTTAGAGACAGATACCTTTAAGGCACTAGGAGCAAAAGGGGTGATTCGTCCCGATAGCAAAAGTATCCAAATTGTTTTGGGCACCAAAGCCGAAAGTGTAGCAGAAGCAATAAAGAGAGAAATATAACTATTTCTTCTACTATTTCTTTTTGGGTAGTTTCAAGACAATGAGAAAAGTTAGTAAAATCAATCCGTACGCAATGTAGTGATACATATTATCCATCAAGGGCATTAAGAAGCTTCCATAATCATATCACCTGATTTGACGATACTAAAATTTTTGTCTATACTTGAGACATCACTCTGTTCCAAAATAACAATAGGCGTAATCATATCTTTGACTACCGTACGAAGATAGGCTAAATCGACTTGGATAATCACGTCTCCGACTTTAACCCTATCACCTTCATTGGCAATACGCACAAAACCTTGACCATTCAGAGAGACGGTTTCGAGTCCTATATGTACCATCACTTCCAAATCTTTATCACTCTTGATACTGTAGGCATGATTACTAGCAAATATTTTGCTCACCACACCCTCAATGGGAGCTGTAAATTCATTGGACATAGGGAGTATAGCCACACCATCGCCTAGCATCTTTTGAGAAAATACTTCATCATTGACGGATTCTAGTGTAACAATCTCTCCATCAACGGGAGCATAAATCTCTCGTCGTTTACGTTTTAGAAATCCAAACATAGAGGCTACCTAGTTATGACAACGAGCAGATCCAGTAGCGAGGTCTTCATCATCCAATTCCCACACATCTGTTTTTTTGAGGAAAGTTAACTTGACACGGATAGGTCCATCTCCTTCATAAATACCACAAAACCACTCACAAGTAAATGTTCTGGCATCATTATAATCTAAAATAGTCTCTTCGGTATTAAAACATATAGGCAGATTTGAGCCATCTAACAAATATCCTACAGGTCTAATAAGAAAGAGGTTCTCATCAATAATCGTCATGGCAGTCACTGTCGTATTGGTATCACTTTCATTGCTGTCTGTTACAGGTGATTGACCTAACAAATCTCCCAAGAGTATCTCTTTGATTTCTTCGTCACCCTCTCCATTGCTATAAATCGACTCCGTACTTTCTACATTATTCAATGCAGTCGTATTACTACCACCACTACCACATCCTATAAGTAAGAATACTACTATACTTGCCATTGATACTGTTAATTTCTTCATCATTTCATCCTTATATTGTGTATCTACATATTATTGTCAAATTATTGTCAAGTAAATTAAAATTGATTATAGAAGAATTGATATTAAAAAATACTTAAATACATTAATTAATTAACAGATATAAGATTTATCTATACTTGACTAAGCCACCAATGATACTAGACATTACTCGAAAGTCTTCATCAAATATCACAATATCAGCGTCATAGCCTTTTTGGAGTACCCCTTTTTGAAGACCTAACTTTTGGGCAGGAAGTGCAGTGACGGCATGGACTACTTCTACCAAACCCATAGAAGTATGTTTCAACATATTGAACATCGCTTGATTCATCCTCAAAACAGACCCTGCTAATGTACCATCTGCTAAAAGGGCTTTGCCATGACTCACCTGTACATTTTGCCCTCCCAAATCATAATTCCCTTCGTGCATACATCCCCCACGCATCGCATCTGTAATAAGCATCAGCTTGTCTTTCTTGACCTTATACACCAAATCCAAGGTCGTAGGATGGGTATGGACTAAATCAGCAATCACATCACAGCTTACCTCACTATCAAATACAGCCCCTACAATCCCAGGTTCTCTATGGTGATAAGGATTCATTGCATTAAACAGATGTGTCGCATGAGAGATACCCGAAGCGAAGCCCTCTTTGGCTTGTGCATAAGACGCAGAAGAATGTCCTATACTTAAGATAATATGAGGATATTCTTGAGATATTTTCTTGATAAAGGCTTGATTATTAGCCACTTCAGGAGCTAAGGTAATCATCTTAATCTCGTCCATATAATCAGCGATGAGTGCAAAATTGGCTTCGGCTACATAGGCTTTATCTTGTGCTCCATGTTTAGAGGCATTGATAAAAGGACCTTCTAAGTGTATACCTACTATCTTTGCCCCTGAGACTGTATCTCCATATTTTTTAATATTGGATAAGGCTTTATCAATATCAGAAGAAGACATCGTCATCGTCGTTGCCAAAAATGCTGTCGTACCCGTTTGAAGTAATACCAAAGAGAGTGTTTCTAAAGCTTGTGGCGTAGCATCCATCACATCCACACCAGCCGAACCATGGATATGCAAGTCAATAAACCCTGCACTCACATACTGCCCTTTGGCATCAATAATCTCTAGGTTATCAGCATCACTGAGTATCACATCTTCTACGATATCTAGTATATGCGTATTGTACAAAAGTATTCGGTCTTCTAGTATCTCATCTTTGAGAATAATCTTGCCATTAATAATCGCTGTAGTCGCTGTCATAAAACCTTACTTTGCTAGAGCATACAATGCCCTAATCTCTTCACTCCAGATACTCTCATCTATCGTTTCTAGTACCAAAGGAATATCATCCATCCCTTTATCCTTCATAATAAACCCAAAAGTATCCCAGCCTATTTCACCTTGACCCAAAGAGTGATGTCTATCCACCCTAGAACCTAGTTTAGGCTTAGAATCGTTGATATGCATCCCCATAAGGTATTGCCGTCCTACCATACTATCAAAGGCTTTCCATGTGGCATCATACGTTTCTCTCGTACGGATATCATATCCTGCTGTAAACATGTGACAGGTATCGATACAAACACCCACGCGGCTTTTGTCTTCTACTTTATCAATAATATGTGCCAGATGTTCAAATTTATAGCCAAGATTTGAGCCTTGCCCTGCTGTATTTTCTATGACGAGCTTCACATCAGAACCCTCAGTTTCATCTATCATACGGTTCAAAGACTCTGCGATGACATCCAAACACGCCAACTCTGCATCCATTATTTTATCACTATAGAGTATATCTTTTTTGGGAACTTTCACAAGATGCGAACCAGGGTGGAAATTGAGTCTGTCCAAACCCAAGATACGACAACGCTCCAACTCATCCACAAAAGCATCGCGTGACTTTTCCAATTTTTCTACTTCGGGATGTCCTAGATTAATCAAATACGAATCATGAGGCAAAATATGCTTAGGCAAAATACCCGACGCTTCCAAATTGCGATGAAAGGCATCAATAGTCTTGGTCTCCAAGGGTTTGGCTACCCATTGTCTTTGATTTTTGGTAAACAGAGCAAAAGCTTTTGCTCCTATTTTCATAGCATTTAGAGGTGCATTATCTACACCACCACTAGCACTCACATGTGCCCCTATAAATTTTGACATTAGTCCAACCTTTGAAGCTTGATGCTTATAGCGTTGATTGTATCATGAAATACTATCTGCGTATTGAAAACACTATAAGTAATCTGATACTTATCTTTCTTTATAATACTTTGTGTAAAGCCGTTACCTGTATCCTGACGATTTTTGCCTCCAAAGATAACTTGACCTCTAAAAATATTTTCTAATATATCTTTAGGATAATCAGCAGAGAGTATTTCTCTATTGAATCCTTGCTTGTCCAAGCACTCCCATTGACCCAGACAAATACGCTCATGCTTTATCTCCAATGCCTTGATAGCTTGACCATTGCTATACATCTCTAGCTTCACCGTCTGTGTATTCTCATAGAGGAAACCCAAATCAGCATGTTTCAAACTGGGTGTCTTAAAAACCACGAAAAGACTCTCTTGCTTGGTATAAGGCTGTGTACTACAGCCTGTAAACAGTATCAGAGCCAGTATCCCATAGAGTATAGCACTATCATTTGACATAAATTTCCTTTTTTCGTTATATTTAAGAATTATTTAAGTAGGTAAACTATATAATTTCGTCCATAAGTTGTAAATGGCCCCATCGTCTAACGGTTAGGATCCATGGTTTTCATCCATGTCATAGGAGTTCGAGTCTCCTTGGGGTCACCATTTAAAGCTTATGTGCGTTACAGTGTGGCCCCATCGTCTAACGGTTAGGATCCATGGTTTTCATCCATGTCATAGGAGTTCGAGTCTCCTTGGGGTCACCAACTACATTTATCTATTCTTTCATAAATCTATCACTATACCAAGCATACACTTAAAAAATAATATCAAATACACCCTAAAATTACGCCTTTAGGATGCTTTTAAATAATCAACTATATCGTACCATTTTCATACATGGCACGTTCTTTGTCTTTGTCTTTGGTTCTTTTGAGCTTCATCGCTTCTTTTTCTCTGAAGCCTCTTACAGAGAACCCTAACCAGAGTAAAATGGGAGAGGCTACAAAGATAGAAGAGTACGTACCTACAACTATCCCTACAAGTAACGTAAAGGAGAATCCATGAATAATCTCACCCCCAAATATGAACAGCGTCAAGACCACAAAAAATGTCGTCAAAGAGGTTAAGGTCGTACGAGAGAGTGTACGCGTCACAGATTCATCAATAATATGTGCCAAATCAGGATTTTTAATCGTCCTTACTCCCTCACGAATACGGTCAAATACAATAATAGTATCATTCAAAGAATAACCAAGTATCGTTAGTAAGGCTGCTAATATATCAAGATTGACTTCAATACTAAAGAGGACTATCATCCCCATAGCAATCGTCACATCATGCATCAATGCCATCACAGAAGCAATAGCAAAACGCCACTCAAATCTCACAGAGACATAGATTAAGATACCAATAATAGCCAAGAGCATTGCCATTAAGCCTTTTTCTTGTAACTCTGAACCTACTTTAGCTCCCACCATATCTACACGACGTACATCAAATGAGCCTGTATCTTTGAGTAAAGTACGGATTTGATCTCCTACATCATCACCCAAGCTTTCAGAAGACATTTTGGTTTTAATTACCAATTCATCTTCTCCACCAAAAAAAGTGACCGTCGCACCTTGATAGGTCTCTACACTATCAATAGCATCACGCACTTTGTCAATAGGGGCTTTGCCCTCATATTGTATTTGGATAAGCGTTCCACCAGCAAAATCAATACCATAGTTAAAGCCTTTGCTAAATATCAATCCTACAGCAATAATCAGTACCACTACAGACACAATACTAAAACGCTTACTCTTAGCCATCAAGGAGAGAGGTTGTTTGTATTTAAATACTTCCATATTATTTTTTCCCCTCTATTTTTTTGATACCAAACCAGAAACCTAGTTTGTTTTTGTCTATTTTAGGTAATATCCATTGATAGATACCATGCGTTCCTACAATCGCAGTAAGCATAGACGCCATGATACCAATACTCATTGTCAAGGCAAAGCCTTTGATAGCACCTGTGCCATAGACATACAATACCGTAGCAGCAATGAGCGTCGTGACATTGGCATCCCAAATCGCCGTAAAGGCGTTGTTGTATCCATCTTCTATAGATTTACCTATAGACTTGCCTTTGTGTAGCAATTCACGAATACGCTCATTGATGATGACATTGGCATCGACTGCCATACCAACGGTGAGTACAATACCAGCCATACCAGGTAACGTGAGCGTTGCTCCAAACAAAGACATAATCGCCAAGATAAGAAACAAGTTTCCTATCAATGCCACATTGGCAATCACTCCTGCTACTCCATAATAAAGCACCATAAAAATCACCACCAATACAAAACCTAACATCAGAGCCAAAGAAGAAGAACGAATACTATCCGCTCCCAAACTAGGACCTACAGAACGTTTTTCCAAGACTTTTACAGGGGCTAACAACGCACCTGAACGTAAGGCAATCGCAAGGTCATGTGCTTCTGAGAGTTGGAAACGCCCACTTATTTGCACACGTCCTCCACCAATACGTTCATTGATATTGGGTGCAGAATAGACTTGATTGTCTAAAACCACTGCCATACGTTTACCCACATACTGCCCCGTAAAGTCTCCAAATATCTTGGCACCTTGACCATTGAGGGTGAAGTTTATCACAGGTTGATTGCTTTCATCAAAACCTACTTTTGCATCGGTGAGCATAGAACCATCAAGGACAGGAATAGCACGAAGCAAATATTTTTCATTTGTACTAATATCAGGCAGTATCACATCACCAAAGCTCTTGGCTTCTGCTAGACTCATGGTATTGACTCTAGCAATACGTTCTTCATCAACTGCCATCAGCTGTAAATGTGCTGCACGAGCGATAAGTTCACGCAGACGTTGCTCATCTTCTGCTGTTTTAATCCCAGGGACTTCAACAAGGATTTTATCTGTCCCTTGTCTCGCTACCGTAGGTTCTGCCAAACCAAATTCATTGAGCCTGTTTCTAATGGTATCTACAGCTTGTTGAATAGCATTTTGCTCTGTACGAACACGCTCTTCTTCTGTCATAGCAAGAGAAAACTTCAATCCATCTTGAAGGAGAACCGTACCTTCAATCTCTTTTTTGAGCAAGGTTTTGACTTGAGTTACGTCATCCTCATCAAGCAGTTCAAAAGTTACCTTTTGTCCCTCAATCATACGAAGGTCATCAAAGATAATCTCTTCATCATCAAAGATATACTTCACCGTTCCAGCCATAGACTTGATACGAGACTCAATAGCCACTTCACTCTTGATACCTAGGAGCATGTGTAATCCCCCTTGGAGGTCAAGACCTAGCGTTATCTTTTTACCCTCTTCACTTTGCGTCAAAGAAGGAATAGAAAACACTACACCAAAAATCAGTGCAAAAGCAAAAAGAATAACTCTAAAATTAAGCGTCTTCACCAGCTTCAACCTTTTTAGCAATATATCCTCTGTCCAATTTTACAATCGTGTCATCGTTTAATTTAATTTTGATAAAATCTTCTTCAGTTTTGACAATCACAGCCATGAGTCCACCTGTCGTAATAATCTCGTCACCTTTAGTCAGTGCTTCTAGCATGGCTTTGTGTGATTTCTGAGATTTCTGCTGAGGTCTGATAATCAAAAAATAGAAAATCAAAAATAATAAGATAAGTGGTAAAAACGAACCAATTACGCTTCCTTGTTGTTCCATAGGGAATCCTTTATGTATAAAATTAGATATTATTTTACCACCTTTGAGTTAACAAGAGGCTTGACCGTTGCCCTTTTGGCTTCGGCTTTCATTTACCTTCAATATTATGGCTTGACTTATCCCCTACTCAATACCCTTTGTGGGATTCTAGCTTTCTATCTACTTCTGAACGCTTCTGCCAAAATATGGTTTGTATCAGGGGCTTTTATAGGGTTATTTTGGTTTTATTGGATTGCCTTAAGTCTGATTCATTATAAGATGCTTTGGGCTGTGCCTTTGGAGATACTGTTACTCATGCTCATGTATGGAACGCTCTTTGGAACTATCGCCAAGATAAGCCACAAGCTACCTCCACCCTATAGTCTCATACTCAAAGCCCTAGGATTACTCTCTTTAAGCTATATTCATCCCTTTGGTTTTGATTGGTTCAAGCCTGAACTTGTATTTATAGACTCTTATATAGGCATAACTAAATGGCAATTTGCCCTTGTACTCTTGGCTATAGTCCTTAGATTTTGGCAAAAAAATATCACCTATCTTCTGCTCATACTCTTTGCCTACCAAAGCCCCCAAACAAACAACACAACCATACCCCCAAACATTGCCTTGATAAGTACCTATACCTCGGTACAAGACAAGTGGGATACCCAGCTACACACAGCACAATTTGAAGCTATTTTCACAGATATAGACCATGCTATTGATAGCAATAAATCCCTCATCATCTTCCCCGAATCCATCATCCCACTTTTTCTCAATCGCTATCCTGCCCTATTAGATAGGCTTCAAGCCAAAGCCCAAGACATCTCCATCGTCATAGGTGCACTCTATTGGGATGGTGACTCTCCCAAAAACTCTAGCTATATCTTCACAAAAAATCAGATACAAATAGCCTCAAAAGTCATACTCGTCCCCTTTGGAGAGAGCAATCCTTTGCCTGATTTTCTCAGCGATTGGGTCAATAAAGTGTTTTATGATGGAAGCATAGATTATCAAGCAAGTACCCAAGTCATAGACTATCAAATAGACGGTATCACTTACAGAAACGCCATCTGCTTTGAAGCGACTTCTGAAAAGCTCTACGAAGGCAATCCCCAAAACATGATAGTCATCAGCAACAACGGATGGTTCACACCCTCTATAGAACCCACTTTGCAAAAGCTACTCTTACGCTACTATCACCAAAAATACGGCACCAATATTTATCATGCCATTAATATGTCGCAGTCGTATGTCATTTTGTAGTTGATAATGGTTCAAATATTACGGATTTATCTGTTCCACATGGTCGCCTTGTTGGGTGAGGACACTATAGCCTTTTTTGAGGGCTTGGGCTTGTAGATGTTTGGGGAATATCTTTCCTGCTATGGCTCCGATGACTTTGTAATCTTTATAATCTCTGTGAAAATAGTAAAAATTGTCCATGATTTTATCCAACTGGTCTATACTTTTTTGTGTGACTTTATTTTTGACTTCAACGACCCCAACGCTAGAACCATTTTCTAGTAAGATATCAATCTCTTGGGTCTTTCCTTGAATATTTCTAATATCATTTTGATACACATAGTCAAAGTTTATATTTCCAATACTCGGATTTTTGCTCAATGATGAATAGAAAAAGTCTTCTACTTCTAAGCCGATAGATTTATTCACTCCATCTATATTTTGAGAGAGGGCTTTGACGAGTTTGTCCGTTTGTTTCATCTGTTGGCTCGTCTCTTGTATTTGCTTATCTGTTTGAGCTTGTGAGGCTCGTAGTTCTGCTATGGCTTGTGTAAGTTCTTCATTGCTTATCATCATCTATCCTTTGATTTTAGTATAGCAGAACAAATCTAAAAAATTTCTATTGACAGTCACACTACTTTCTACTATAATCCTCGTATCATGCCTATAAAAAACTTTTATCAAGTCCCTATCAAGGGCTACCAATATATCTCCAAGATGCTTCCTGCTTCTTGTCGTTACTATCCTAGCTGTTCTGAATATGCTTCTTGGCAATTTGAATTTAATGCCCCTCATAAAGCCTTTTGGCGACGAGTCAGCGTATTTTGTCTTGTAACCCCTTTTTTGCAGGGGGGATTGATTATCCTTTGGTCTCTTATACGCCTCAAAAGCTTTCTTGTGTACTTAGTTTTAATGCAGATTGTGGCAAAATATTTATACACTATTGGTTCGTACCTCAACAGTCGAATACTCATACAACACACTATTATGTACTAAAGGATTTTGATGCCATTAACGCTACAAGCACCACTTGATATGCACTTGCACCTTAGAGATGGGGATATGCTAAATAACATTGCACAACACTCTGCGAAGACTTTTCCGGGGGCTATTGTCATGCCCAATCTTGTACCTCCTTTGAGTAGCAAAGCAGAAGTCATTGCCTATAAGTCTCGTATTATAGAGGCTATGGGGCAAGAGCAATTTACGCCGTATATGACGCTCTTTTTCAAGCCTTCTTATGACAGAGCATTTTTAGAGAGTATCCAAGACGAGGTCACAGCAATTAAGCTCTATCCTGCTGGAATTACCACCAACTCTGAAGGTGGGGTCAGTGGCTTTGATATAGAAGAACTTCGCCCTGCCCTAGAAGCCATGAGTGATTTGGAGATTCCTCTGTGTGTCCATGGTGAGACCAATGGATTTGTCATGGATAGAGAAGCTGAATTTGCTAGTATTTATGAAAGCCTTGCTTCGGCTTTTCCTAAGCTCACAATCATTATGGAGCATATCACTACGGAATCTTCTGTAGCACTGCTTGATATGTTTCCCAATCTTTATGCTACGATTACCGTACATCATTTACTCATTACCCTTGATGATGTCGCAGGTGGTATGCTTCAACCTCATCTTTTTTGTAAACCTATCGCCAAGCGTCCACAAGATAGAGATGCCCTACTCTGTGTGGCTCTTTCAGCCCACCCCAAAGTGATGTTTGGTTCTGATTCTGCCCCTCATCCTAGAGAAGCCAAAGAAGCCTGTGGTTGTGCAGCTGGAGTGTTCACTGCCCCCATTGCCTTGCAACTCTTGGCAGAGATTTTTGATACCCATGGTGCATCACACGCCAATCTACAAGCCTTTGTCTCAGGCAATGCACAGAAAATTTATAGCATTGATGTCCCTCAAAAAAAAATATTACTTTAGAAAAGAAGCCTTTTCTTGTGCCTATGGATTACAAGGGTGTCGTACCCATGTATGCAGGAGAAGAGATAGCCTATTCTATACAATAAGTACAAATTTAACTATAATTAGCTAACATAATAAAAATGAATAAGGATAGTACATGATTGCAAATAATATTGAAGAACTCATAGGGAATACCCCTTTGGTCAAGCTACAAACACTCTCCAAAGAAACAGGGTCAACGGTCTTGGGAAAATGTGAATTTATGAACCCTACTTCTTCTGTCAAAGATAGAATTGCCTTTAATATGGTAAATGAAGCACTCAAATCGGGACGTATTAATCAAGATACCACCATCATAGAACCTACTTCAGGCAATACAGGCATTGGCTTGGCTGCTGTTTGTGCATCCAAAGGCTTAAAACTCATCTTGACTATGCCTGAGTCTATGAGTATAGAACGCCGTAAGATTCTTGTACATCTAGGTGCAGAGCTTGTCCTCACTCCTGCCAAAGAGGGTATGGCAGGTGCTGTAGAAAAGGCTGTTAGCTTGGGAGAGACACTCAAAAACTCTGTCGTCTTACAACAATTTAACAACCTTGACAATGCTGATATTCACCGTAAAACCACCGCTGTAGAGATACTCAAAGATACCGAGGGGAAAATAGATATTTTTATCGCTTCTGTTGGTACAGGTGGTACCATCACAGGTGTAGGTGAAGTCCTCAAAGCCCATAATGAAAATATACAAATCATTGCTATTGAGCCTAGTAACTCTACTGTATTAGCAGGTGGGGAAGCGGGTCCTCACAAGATACAAGGTATTGGTGCAGGATTTATCCCTAACATACTCAATCAAAATATTTATGATGAAATTATTGCTGTAAGTAATGAAGACGCTTTTATTATGGCACGAAAAGTCGCCAAAGAAGAAGGCTTACTTATAGGTATCTCTTCAGGTGCGAATCTCCATGTGGCACAAGAAGTGGCAAAGCGTCCAGAAAATAAAGGCAAAGTCATTGTCACTATTTTGTGTGACACAGCAGAGCGTTA
The DNA here is from genome assembly GCA_030949325.1 of Sulfurovum sp. GTDB lineage: Bacteria > Campylobacterota > Campylobacteria > Campylobacterales > Sulfurovaceae > Sulfurovum. The sequence continues at coordinate 71,291 of JAUZSQ010000110.1, read as the reverse complement.
TCTTTCTACGGAACTTTTTGCCTAAGCGTCCAGCACTTTTACTAGAGACTATTCGCTGTGAGAACGGCAAGGCTTTTCATCTGTCTTATCATCAAGATAGGGTAGATAAAAGTCGTAAAGTACTCTTGTCTCTTCACGATACACTTAGGCTGTCGGATATTATTACTCCTCCTCCACAAGGGCTATATCGTTGTCGTATTCTCTATGATGAGCATATTCATAGTATTGAGTATATTCCCTATCAAGCCAAAGAAATCTCTACTTTAAAAATAGTCTCCTCAGCGATAGACTATGATTTTAAATATGCCAATAGAGACGCACTCAATGCACTTAGCACCCTACACCATGAGGTAGATGATATTTTAATCACACAAGAGGGATATATTCGAGATACGAGTATTGCCAATATTGCTTTTTATACGGGTAAGGTCTGGCATACGCCTAAGATACCTTTATTATATGGCACGATGCGTCAATATTATATTGACCAAGGGCTTTTAGAAGAAAAAGCCATACATATTACAGACTTAGCTTCTTATACACAAGTAGCTTTAATGAATGCTATGATAGGATTTAGGACAATAAACCCTATGATAATTTATCATTCCAAGGACAAGTATGAATCATACCATTTTCCAAACCCCTGAATATCAAACCCTGTTGACCTCACATATACTCCAAACCATTGAGTATCTCTTTAAAAAAGACCAACCTTTTTCTATTGCTTGTGAGATACGTTTTACAGCATTTAATCCTGCCTTACCTACAGAGATACAAAATTCTTTTAATGAGACGGTATTATTTGTATTAGATGGTTATACTTTTGAAAGTGCGAGTATTGATAGTGAATATTTTTCATTTGAAGCAGGATTTGGTGCTAATAATTTTGGCTCTAACGTACTCGTACCACTTTTGGCAATCAAACAAGTCTATGTAGAAGATACACCGATTATTCTCAATTTTACGCAGTATGTACCAAGCCTCAAAAAACAAGAAATCCCTAGTAAGAAACGCGCACAAACTTCTATGGAAAGCCTCTTAAATAATCCCAAGAATAAGAAGCTTCTGAAAAAGAAGTCTTAGTCCTAGCAGTGACCTGCTAAAACATAGTTGACTACTTTATCTACATAGGCATTGTGTTTGTTCTCTTTGGAATACACAATAAAGAACTTGCGTGACATCGTAAAGCCTCTCAGTCTTGATTCAAAGAGTTCACCACTTGCCAATTCATCCATCACAGCATAACGAGACAAAATAGACACTACAGGTCTATCAGGGTTACGTTCACTCTTTTTGAGTGTTTGTAATACAGTCGTAGTATTGCTCACTTCAGAAAGTACATTAAAGCTCTTACAAGAGACACCTAGTTCGTCAAAGACTTCTGTCACGACTCTTCTTGTATTAGAACCTTCGTTACGACAAATCCAATCAAATTCATACAATTCTTCAGTTTTGAGAATCTTTGTAATAGGTACATTGGACACGACGATTAATTCATCTTCTAACCACTCTCTATAGATAAGGTCATTGTCCATAATAGGAGATTCAATCAGACCAACATCGAGTTTTCTGTCTTTGAGTTTGAGAATGATATTATCGCTCACATCAATATCTAGGTTAATATCATTGTTAATCGCTTCACCAATGGTATTGAGACACTTCCCTGGGATAATATACGTTCCTATCGTATAAGAAGCACCCAATTTAAAGGTAATCTCTTTGTTGATAATCTTCAAAATATCTTTTTCTGAGGAGTGAATTTCTTTTTCAAGTCTAGTAGCTATCTTGTAAAGCTCTTCCCCTTCATTGGTCAATTTGATACCATTCTTTTTACGTTCGATGACTTTACACGCCAAATACTTTTCTATAAATTTAATTTGTTGTGTCACTGCTGGTTGTGAAATACCTAATTTAGCTGATGCTTTAGAAAAACTTCTTTCGCGTGATACGGTTAAAAATGTTTCTAACTTTACAAAATCTTTTAACATTAATGCCCCTTTTTTATATTTTATTCAATATTTTAAGTTAATAAAATTATTATATCTAATTATACTTAAAACATTCATAACTTATCCTTATTCAAAATATTTTATTGAATATATATCCTAACTTCGGTATAATATATCATGATAAATATTTTAGATGCACTCAATCCATCACAAAAAGAAGCCGTAGAACATATAGATGGTGCTATGCTGATTTTAGCAGGGGCAGGTTCAGGCAAGACCAAGACACTCACAACGAGACTTGCCTATCTTGTGGGTGTCGTGGGGATTGACCCTGCCAATACCCTCGACCCTCACCTTTACCAACAAAGCTGCTGCTCAGATGCGTCAACGTGCCTTGGCACTGATGCCCACTACAGTCTCTACCCCTCCTTTGTTATGTACCTTTCATAAGTTTGGCTTACTTTTTCTCAAATTTCATATTGAAAAGCTTGGTCGGCGTAATACCTTTGTGATTATTGATAGTGATGATAAAAAACGGCTGATTAAATCTATTGCCAAAAGCTTAGCCATAGATTTAAACATCTCTTTTATCGCGTCTGAGATTTCCAAATATAAAAATTCTATCCTCTCTCCCCAAGTCGTAGCAGAAAAAGCTGAACTTTCAGACTATAAAAAAATTGCCCAAATTTATCTTGCCTATCAAAAAAATATAGAAGAAAATAACCTTGTAGATTTTGATGACCTCTTGATGCTGACCTATCAAATACTAGCACAAGATGATACACTGCGAAAAGAAACCAGTCATAAATACCAATATATTATGGTAGATGAGTACCAAGATACCAATGAATTACAATTTCAACTTCTTAGACTGCTCTCTAGTGAACATAATAATCTTTGTGTCGTGGGAGACGATGACCAAAGTATTTATGGTTGGAGGGGTGCCAATATTGCCAATATTTTGGAGTTTGCAGATAACTTTGACCAGTGTAAAACCATTAAACTCGAAATCAACTACCGTTCTACCGAACCTATCATCCACACTGCCAATACACTTATCGAACATAACTCTATCCGTCTAGGCAAAAGACTCATCTCTCACAAAGGCAAGGGTCAAGCTGTCAAACTCTTGCACTCTTTGGATGAGTCTATGGAAGCTAGGGGCATTGCCCATCAGATACAAGCCCTACTCAAGCAAGGGGCTGACCCTGAAGAGATTGCTGTATTGTACCGTATCAATGCCCTTTCACGTTCCCTAGAAGAAGGTTTTAGCAAAGCAGGACTTGCTTTTAAGCTCATTGGAGGGATGCGTTTTTATGAACGTGCCGAGATTAAAGACCTCATCTCCTATTTGCGTGTCATTTCCAATCCTCATGATGATTTTTCTCTCATACGTATCATCAACAAACCCAAACGTGGTATAGGCAAGGCTTCACTAGACAAGCTAAGCCGTGCTTCTTTTGAAAGAGGGATTTCACTCTATAGTTATATTCTCATGCTTCTCAATCACGAAGCCCAAAGCCCCTTAAGTAAAAAGCTTATGACTTCTTTAGCGAATTTCCAAAAAAGTATTACCTTTTTACAAGAAGCCAGTAAATCTCAATTGGGCAATTTTATTAACCTTTTTGAAGAACATATTGCACTTAAAAACCATTATGTAAGTATGCCAGACGGGATGGAACGCTTGTTAAATATTGATGAGTTTTATGGTTACTTTAGAGATGCTGTCCTGAAAAACCCTAACCTCACATTGGATGTCTTTCTCAATGATATATCCTTGCAAAGTGACCAAGACCAAATCGAAGACAATGCGATTACGATTATGAGTATCCATGCCTCCAAAGGCTTGGAGTTTGAGCATCTCTTTGTCATAGGACTAGAAGAAGAATTTTTCCCACTCCTTGGCGAGGGATGTAATATGGAAGAAGAGCGTCGCTTAGGCTATGTAGCTATTACTCGTGCAAAATCAGACCTTACCCTCTCTTATGTAGACAGTCGCTTCTATAAAGGTCGGCGTAAAATGATAGCCAAAAGCCGATTTTTGGGAGAAGCAGGACTCATACAAGACACAAGCCTCAAAATTACCAAAGTATCTAGCTTTAGAAAAGGCGATTTAGTCAAGCACAAAATCCTTGGTATTGGACGTGTACAAGCTGTCAACAAATTAGGCAAAGAGTATAAACTACTCATTAATTTTGGTGGCAATAAAAAAGAAATCTTAAGCTCCTTTGTCAAAAGTATCTAAATGAATCGTCTTTTCGTTGTCAATAAACCTATACTAAGAACCTCTAACGGATATATGGGCTATGTCAAACGCAAATACGGTACCAAAAAAGTAGGCTTCTCTGGTACCCTAGACCCCTTTGCTACAGGCTCTCTTATTGTCGCGACGGGGCAATACACTAAACTCTTTCAATACTTAAACAAAACACCCAAAAGTTATAAAGCCACATTATGGTTAGGCGTAAACTCCCCTACGCTTGATATAGAAAAAGTAGATTCTATCAAGCAAACCCCAGCTTTTTCACAAGCAACAATAGAAAAGGTGTTGGCTTCATTTCAAGGGTCATTAAACTATTATCCTCCCAAATTTTCTGCCAAAAGAGTCAATGGCAAACGTGCCTATGAATTAGCAAGAGCAGGAGCAGAAGTTACGCTAAAGTCTATTACTTCCACTATTTATGAGATGAAACTTCTCAACTATACCCATCCTTTTGTACATTTTGAAGCGACAGTGAGTGAAGGAACGTATATTAGAAGTTTGGGTGCGTTGATTGCTGATGCCTTAGAAGTCGATGGAACGCTCAGTTCTTTACATCGTATCAATGAAGGACAATTTTATTACGACAATGAAAAAGCCCTCAACCCCTTTAAACATCTAGCCGTAACTCCCAATATATACACAGGCGATGATGACTTCATGGAATTTGGCAAGACACTCTATATAGAATATTTTGAAAACAAAGCCAATGGAGTCTATCTCATAGAAACCAAAAACTTTTTTTCGATTATAGAAATCAAAGATGAAGTTGTGAGCTATAGATTTAATAGGATTGCGAAGTTTGTGGAAGCCCAATGAGTGAACTGTTTAATAATCAAATTATTTTAGAAGATGAAGTGATTCTTTTTTTAGAGAAATTGATAGCCAAAACCAAGCCTTTGATGAAACATTTCAAAGAAGAATTTATAGAAATTTACTCTTTATAAAAGAGGAAATTTTAAACTTCCTCCAAAAATAACTTTCTACTTCTTAGCGTTTAATCTTGATTGATATTCTTCAGGGTGCTTACATACGGGGCACATTTTGAGGGCTTTTTTACCATAATGTACATGACCACATACTTCACAAATCCACGCTTCATCTGCATCTTCACTAAGAAACTCTGCACCATGTTCTAGTCTTTCTAAAAGCATTTGAAACATCTTTTCATGTTCTATTTCAATTTTACCAATCCCTGTAAAGAGTCTTGATGCTTCTTTGTGTCCTTCGTCTTTGGCTACTTTGGCAAAGTCTGGATACATCGTCACATTTTCATACGATTCACCATCTATGGCTATTTGTAGATTCTCAGCTGTAGTACCGAAGTCATTTTCAGTCTCTGAGACTATTCTATTGTGCAATGCCAATTCTAATTTGGCATGGGTTTTTTCATTGTTCGCAGCACGTTGGAAATGTTCGGCTATATCTCTATATCCCTCTTTTTGAGCGACTCTAGCAAAGTATTCATATTTGTTTCGTGCTTGTGATTCACCTGCAAAGGCTTTCATTAAGTTGGTTAAGGTAAGATTTTCTGTTACCATTTCCATCTCATCACCACAGCATACCAAAGTACCACCACCTACGGTTTGTACTTCAATCTCATTGCCACATTTGTTACATTGATACGCTTCATATTGTCTCATATTAGTTCCTTTAAATTTCGTAAAGTATATCCTAAAGGGTTTAAAATAGCACTTTATGTTATAATTATTTTCTATAAAATCTCACAATAGGCACTCAAATGTACAGTATCAAAGCCCATGCCAAAGTCAATATATTCCTCAAAATCACAGGTCATAAACAAGGCTATCATACGCTTCTTTCTCGTTTTGTACAAGTCCCTCACCTTTATGATACGATAGCATTTGTGCCTTGCATCTGTGAGACTTTTACGATTGAGGGTTGTGACGAGATACCTTTGGAGTCCAATACCATCTACAAAGCCTACAAAGCACTCAATGCCCATACAGGTGATTTGGATATTTTGAATTTCTTTTACACGCATAAAGTAGTCGTCACAAAACGTATCCCTAGCCAAGCAGGATTGGGAGGAGGTAGCAGTGATGCAGGAGCATTTATCAGGCTAGTCAAAGAAGTCTGTCATCTGATGATAAATACGCAAGAATTGGCTACCTTAGGCAGTACCATAGGTGCTGACATTCCCTTCTTTATCTATAACTATCCTTCTGCGAATGTCTCAGGCTTTGGTGAAGTCGTAGAAAAGTTTGAAGAAGCACCTTTAGATATAGAGATTTATACCCCAAATATACACTGTAATACGGCTGTCGTTTATAGTACCTTTAAGAAGCAACTACTAAAAGATATTCGACTCTCTTCTTTTGTAGGTTGGGATAGCCTTAGTTCTGAAGAAATTCTCAAATGTATCGCCGAACCTCTTGTCTTAAATGATTTATATACCGCGTCCCTTATTGCCTACCCTAAGCTCCAAGAAGAAGCTAAAAAAGCTTGGTTCTTTTCAGGCAGTGGGAGTAGTTTTTTTAGGTTAAGAAGCTAAATAACGTTCTATAGAATTCTGTAAGGTCGTGAAGACCTTTTTATATTCAGAGACATAACTGTGTAATAACTCTGGTTTCTTGTAAAGTATATGCTGATATATTTCATTAATCATCACATGCATCTCTTTGGCTCCAATACTTCCCGTCAAACCTTTCATATCAAAACAAAGCATCTGTATCTGCGTAAAACGTTGGTCTTGGACTAAGCCCTTAAAGACTCTATCACTTTGGATATAAGCATCCAAAAATTCTTTGAGTACTTCTCGATAAGAGATGTCATTACCATTCATATTTTTTAATCCTACTTTGATGTCTAATCCCTCCAAGTTAAGAGGCAATACTTGAAGTAATTTTTCTTCCCTAGAGAGTCCTTCTTTTTTTGGCTAAAAACATATTTAATGCACTATAGAGTATATCTACGCGAATAGGTTTTGGTAAATAGGCATTGACACCCATATCAAACATTTTTTCTATCTCATGGTCTGATACCAATGCTGTGAGTGCCACAATAGGTACATGATTAAAACGTTGGTCACTACGAATAAGATTGGTAGCACTATACCCATCCATGATAGGCATATTAATATCCATAAAGATAAATTCAATAGGCATATTACTACTACGAATAAAATCCACGGCCTCTTTACCATTGTTGGCAATATGCAATATCATTCCTGACTTACCCAAAATACTCATCAGGACTTTTTGATTAATAATATTATCTTCAACAATCAAGAGATGCTTATTTCTAAAGCACTTAAAACTTTCTAGGTTCACATTTGGAATCCCTTGAATCCTATGCTTATATACAGGTACAGCAGACAAGGTATCATCATGGGGTACGGATGCTACAAGTGTATCTTCATAGAGTTCAATGAGGGTATCAAATACATACTCTTGTGTCAAAGGTTTTTTGAGCCGAATATCTATGGCATCATGCAAAAATAAGGTCTCAGAAGAAAAAAGGTTGTCCAAACTCATCACCTTTAGACCTTGTTCTTTTTGAGTTTTGTCAGAAGAGAAATATCCTTAAAGCTAAAAAGGCTATTACTCAATGCCACGATATCATACTCTGAAAAGTTGACACCATAGTGAGTAAAGTTTTTAGCCGAAACAATTTTGACCTCAGCCTTAAAGTACTCGAATAGCTTTTTGGTGGCAAGTGCTGCACTAGGACTCTTATCTACTAATAAAACCTTTTTACCTACCAAGCCTTTATTAGGTAAACGATATTTTCGCTTTTCATCACTTTTTTCCTTTATCGGGATACTCAGTCGTAAACTATTCCCACCATCATCACGGTCAATTACGATTAACTCCCCATCCATCAAATGGGTAAGCTCTTGTGCTACGAATAAGCCCAATCCTACATATTTACGCGACACATCATCATAATAAGAGTCAAAAAGGTGTGCTTTATTTTCGATCATCATATCGGTATTGATATAACATCGTAAGGCCAGTCCCTCTTTGAAGCTCGACATCATCGTAACTTCCAAGATAATCTCATGGCTTTGATTATGTTGAATAAGGTATTCTAGAATATTGGTCAAAACTTGACCCAAATGCAGAGAATCGGCTTTCATATTCTTAGGTACATTTTTATCAATATTAAAAATCAGTTCTGTATCATTTTGCTTATAGGTATAATGTAGCAATCCTGCGACTTCATTAAGTACATGATTAAAGTTAAACACTTCATTTTGTATGTGTACTTTTTTGGACTTAAGACGTAAAAACTTAATAAGGTCATCTGTCATATCTAGCAATTCATTTTCTGTACTTATGACTTTTGTCATCACTTTATGTAAGGGCGTATTTTTGACTTTTTCCGCGATGATACTCGTATGATTGATAGATTCTTTGGCAATATTATGAATATTCTCCCCCATACTGGACAAGACTTCATGCTGTCTTGCTTCTAGTTGCTGATGCCTAGACTTTATCTTGCTATGTTCCAACTTCAAACGTTTAATTTGATTTGAAGATAAAAACATAAATAAAATACCTACAATCGCCAAAGTAAAGAGTGCTACCCATACTGAGTTATCGGTCTTTTCCTCTGTGCTAGTAGCTTCAATAACAGACGCTACTTTTATCTTTGTGCTTTTTTTGGGTTCTTCTTCGATAATGACAGCATGAGGGAAAGTACCTTTAAGTATCATATAACTCAATGCCAACATTTCATTACTAGGATAAGGTCCTACTTCTAAGATATACTGTGTATGCATAGGCTTGATACGGGTTTGAGCATTGATAGTTACATTCAAGAGCTGATACGTCAGTTGGTCCTCTTCAATACTCTCCAAATTGCCATAAGACAGAACAATCACACTGTTTATAGCTATAGCAGAAGCACTCATAGAAAAAAGTAGTACCCCTATAAAAAAGTACTTATGCATTATTTTTACCCAATATTTGTATTTCACTTTCTATTTTATTTTGCTGTACTTGTAGGCTATTTTGACTTTGGATGAGTTGATTAACTCTTCTTCTATTTTGAATAGAAAGCACTAATCCAATCAAGGATAAGCATAATAACACCATCCATTGTAACCCTACACCATAATAGACCCATAGGATTTGTTCCTCACGATGCCCCTCTTCTATAACTAACTTTTCTAGTTTTAAAGGTTGTTCCACATAAAAAATATCTTCAAACATAGGACTTAACAAAATAAATAAGGTATTGCGTAAGGTGATAGAATCAATAGGTGCAATCACGGTCACATTATATTCACCCAATTTTTCCATAGTAATAGTAAAGTTATGTTCTTCTTGTAGGGCATGAAGCGTGACATTTTGAGTACAATAGCGTTTGACAGCATCCAAAGATGCTTGATTGGTACTCGAACCTATGATTAACTTTTGTGCTACCTTGAGTGAAGGTGTTTCTGCCTGTACTTGAAGTGTAAGAAATACTATAAATATAATGCCTAGGATATTTTTCATTATTCTTCCCTTTATCTTATATTTTAACATAATTTTAGTATAGTTATCTCATAAATAGAGAAAATCTTAATCAAATAACCGTTATAATACCCCAAACTAAATCCCTAAAAGAGAGTAGTATGTCGAAATTACTAGAATACCCTGAAATATTTGATTCCCTCAAAATCCAAGTAAAAGAAGCTGGATTACTCAGTCGCGTACCCATTCGTGGGAGTATAGAGATGTTAGCCATCCTCTGCTGTCTCACACTTGCCTTGTGGACTGCTCCACTATGGCACCCTGTCCTTTTGGCACTATTTTTGACCATGCTTTTTACGCGTTCGGTCTTTGCCTCACATGATATTTTACATACACAATACTTCAAAAACAAAGCCCTTTCCAAAAAGCTCTCTTATCCTTTTTCGGCTCTCATTCTCTCCAACTCTTCTTCATGGTGGGACTATAAACATAATGTCAATCACCATACCTACTGTAATATTGTAGAAAAAGATGCTGATATTTTGGCATTGGATGGTGCATTTACCCATGACCAAAAAGGAAACAGCCCTTTTCTCAAAAAATATAAACATATCGTCTTTTGGGGTGCGATGTTTTTTATGTTTCCTGCCTTTATTGCCCAATCTTATCATTTTGTAATCACACGTAAACTTTGGGGGGAACTCTCACTTATGTTACTCCATTGGCCTTTGGTTTGGGGAACATTGTATTTACAAATAGGAGGATTAGATACAATCATCGTTGCTATTGTGATGAGTTTTGTACTCTCTCCTTGGCTCTCCTTTGGCTTTATTACCAACCATTTGGGCTGTGAGACTTTCAATGATGAAGAAGCCAAACATTTTTCTTGGATGGAATTACAAATGAGAGGAAGCCGTTCTTTAACAGGTGGATTTTTAGTCCATTGGTTCTATGGAGGACTCAATACCCAAATCGAACACCATCTCTTTCCCAAAGCCCCAAGATTTAATCTACTCAAAATACAAAAAATCACACGCACCTTTGCCAAAGAGCATGATATACCTTATTTTGAAAGTACCCCATTGATGGCATACATACAAATCAATGAGGCACTAAAAGAGTATTAAAGAGTTATGTTATAATACGACTATATTAATTACGGAAAAGGAGCTATCATGGCACTCATTCAAAATCTAGGTAAATTTTTAAAACAGAGTAAAGATAAAATCTTACACCTAGGTACACCCTATAAAGAACAAGTCCTCTACGAAGAGGTCATCAAACGTGATAAACCTCAAGAGAGAGTAGAAAAAGAAGTGGTTCTCACAGAAGAGACAGCTAAAGAACCTGTGGTCACTCCTCATAAAAAACCAAAGAAAAAAATTGCCAAAAAATCGATAGCAAAGAAACCTTTGACTAAAAAAGAAGAAAAAATTATACTCTATACCAAAGATATTCAAAAACACTATGGAGAAGTTGATAAAGACCTTTTAGCACATATTGTCAAAAATCTTGGACCTTCAATTTATAGAAAAAATGCTGAACTCGTTGCATGTTCTGAACCCAAAGAACTTGATACTGTACGCAGAAATTTTTTGGTCAAAAAGCTTGAACTCACAGAGAGTAAAGTACTCTTAGAAGCCTCTATTCAAGAAGTATGCCAAGAACTCAAAGGGGTACGTCGAAAATATCGTGCCACATTCTACTACCGTTTAGCCCAAAAGTTTAACAAAGAATCTTTTTTGTCTTAAGCTTGTTGTTTGCGTAACATCACAAGATAGAGCGTTTCAACCTTGGCTCTTGCCCAAGGTGTTTTCCTCAAAAACTTTAATGAGGAATTGACACTAGGGTCATAGCTGAAACAACGTATATCAATAAATGTACTGAGCATCTCCCAGCCATATTCTGCTTCTAGTTCTTCAATAATTTGTAGTAATTTTACCCCATGTAAGGGATTATTTTTATGTTCTGTATTTTCCATAGGGTATTATACCTCAATCTCTATGCTATAATAGCACAAAAAAGGACTCTATGATGGCTATCAATATTGTCGCACAAAATAAAAAAGCAAGACATGACTATGAGATTATAGAAAAGTTTGAAGCAGGTATCGTCCTAGCAGGTGCCGAAGTCAAAGCCCTCCGTGCCAAACGTGCCAATTTAGCGGATGCTTTTTGTCGTTTTATTCAAGGAGAGTTACATATACTCAATGCCCATATCGCACATCTTGAAACGACCAATAGGCATTATGTACCAGATACCAGAACCCCAAGAAAGCTTTTACTTCATAAAAAACAGCTTCAAAAGCTCTATGTCAAAGTACACAAAGACGGCTACACCATTGTACCTTTGATGATTTATTTCAATGAACGTAATTTTGCCAAAGTGAGTATAGCTATTGCCAAAGGTAAACAACTCCATGACAAACGTGCCGATATGAAGAGTAAAACCTTAGACAGAGAAGCACAACAAGCTATGAAAAATAGAGCCTATTAAACTTTGTTTGAGGCTCTTTCCATACGTCTTTGTATCAACCTAATATGAGAAGAATGACGATTTTGTCGAAGTCGTTTGTATTTAGGGGGATTGAGTTTTCGTACTTCTACTAAGCTTTGCCATGCACCCACAGGTTTATAGCCTATAAAACGATAAATATATCGCCTCATCGTACGCGTAAGAAAGCGAAAAAATCGCTTTAGAGGGATATGAAATATCTTTTCAAGATACCCTTCAATCCACAAAAAAGCCTCAAGAAAAAAGTAATATATCTTTTGTAAATATTTTTTGAGAAAAGGTACTTTCTCTAACCATTCTAAAAACCATGAAAAAATAATAATTTCAAGAATTGGTGCTATCCAAGACCCCCAAATGTAATCGGTAAAAAAGTAGATAATGGTGGTAGAGAGTTTGAGGACAATAGCTAAAAGCATACTCCAAAACTTGGCAATGAAGACTTTCATAGCAAGAATACCACCCATAAACTTACCCACAAAGCTCAATGAACCCAAAAAGATAAGCCCTGTCATCAATTGTTTGACAATAGGAAAGTTTCTAAAATTAGATTTGATGTACTGTAATAAGCGTTGTATATCTTGACTGATATGGTCTAAAAAATGGATTTTTATATTATAAGTAAAGACTTTTTCTATCAAATAACGCTTACTCAATCCTGTTACAGACAGTATCATCAGCTTTTTTAGAAATAGTAGTAGTACAAACTTCCCCTTGACCAAGAAAAAGGCAGCCAACAAAGAAAAAAGATTCTCCTTAAGAAAGAAAAATATCTCTGTCATAAAATCAAAGATAAAATGTCGTGTTTGTGCGATAGACAATAAAAGAAGTGCGAGTATCACGAATAATATAGCTATTCCAAATATGATACGTTTATACATAGACACTACTTTGTAAAAGAGGCTTTGATATTACGATAAATCTCTTTTATTTTGCTAACAAAAGGACTCTCCTTACTAAAGTACTTGATTTTAAAATCTCTAATGCTTTGCATCATACGAAGATAAGTCTCTCGCGACTTTAACCACACAATCCCCTCTAATATCTTCTCATAGAGCCATTTAAACCAAGCAAACTGCATGAGCTTGTCTTCAGTCACACGAAAGAGCCAAAAGGTAAAAGCTGCAATAGGAATCTTGGCAATATACAAGCCCAATCCTAACATCACTTGACCACTGACAAACAGCATCCCTGCATAAATACCAAAGAATTCAACCATAGATAACAATACGATAAAAATCACAAGAATCACCGAAGCATTCACCTCTTGTAATCTATCTTCTATCTTTTGTAATAGTTTAAGTGAATGTATTGCCTCATAAATAGGCTTTGCAATACCTTCCCATATTAATTCTTCAAAAAGAATATAGATAAGGACTAGAATAAGTTGTAAAATAGTAATGATTTTGTTTTTGATTGTACTAAACATGGAGTATTCCTAAGGGGTGAACGAATAGAAAATATGAAGTATAAAAATAGAAGTATAAAAATACTTCTATCAAAATATAGAACGCTAAAAAGAAATTATTTTCTTCTAAGCTCTTTAATACGTGCTGCTTTACCCTTAAGTTCTCTAAGGTAAAAGAGTTTTGCTCTTCTAATTCTACCACGTCTAAGTACAGTAACGCTCTCGATAGAATCTGAGTAAAGTGGGAAAATTCTCTCTACACCAATAGAGTTTGCACCCATTTTTCTGACCATAAATGTACGACCTGTACCTTGACCTCTAATTGCAATACAAAGACCTTCATAGTTTTGTACTCTAGTCTTAGCACCTTCTTTAATTCGTACTGCTACATTGACAGTATCCCCTGCTCTAAATGTAGGAATTTCTCTTTTTTCTACTTGTGCTTTTTCAAAGCTTTCGATGTATTTATTTCTCATCTGTGAACCCTTTTTTGTATAAGTCTGGGCGAAAATACTTCGTTTTACACAAAGCAAGGCCTCTTTTTAAGTCTATAATTTTACTATGATTACCCTTTAATAACTCTGAAACAACTTTGTTTCCTTCATAATTAATAGGTTTTGTGAAGGAAGGTGCTTCTAAAACATCTTCTTCAAAACTCTCAATAGACAAAGAGTCACTATTTCCTAGCACACCTTCAATGTTACGAGACACTGCGTCACACAACACCATACTTGCCAATTCGCCCCCTGTCAAGATAAAATCGCCTACGGACAATACTTCATCCACATAGCCTTCAACAATACGTTCATCTAAACCTTCATAACGTCCTGAGACAAAAACTAAATGTGATTTTGTAGCTAAACGCTTGGCATCATTTTGTTTAAAAAGTTTGGCTACGGGAGTGAGTAATACCACATGGGCTTGAGCAGAAGAAGCTTTTATCGCCAACAAGGTATCAATCAGTGGCTGGGGAGTCATCAACATCCCTGCACCACCACCTACCATAGGGGCATCTACACGCTTATGCTTATCTGTAGTATAGTCACGAGGATTATAAAAATCTATAGAAATTTTTTGGTCTTCAATGGCACGTTTTAAAATACTTTCACAAAAGTAGCCTTCAATAAGCTGAGGGAAAAGGGTTACAAAAGAAAAGTGCATTAAGATGCCTCTAAAATATCTTTAGTGTCTTTGGTATACACTGAGCGATTTTCTATCTCTGATTTGATAACAAAACGCTCAATATAAGGAATCAAAAAGCGCTTAGGTAGCCCCTGTTCTATAAGCGTGGTATCCGTATCTATCAACAAATAATCCGTATCACCCATACGCTGAATATCATGAATCTTACCCAAATGCTCACCTGCTTCAACAATACTACAACCAATGACATCAAACCAAAAATGCTGACCTTCTTCAAGGTCACAATGTGCTCTGGTTTGTGCTTCATCGGCAAAGAGCTTGGTATTGGTAAGTTTTTTGGCTGAATCAATACTCTCGTGACCAATAAAACGAATCAAACTACGCTTTTCATTGAAATCTGCAATCGTTAAGGGTCCGCGATTACTTTGAAAGGTTTTACCGATGATAAATTGTTGGGGGAAATCTGTATGAAGATGAAACTTCAGGTCACCCCAAAGTCCAATAGTACGCCCTATTTGAGCAATAAGTGCTTTGTCATCAGCCATTGATATCTGTCTGAGATTTGACATTGACGTGATAGCTCTTGCCACCACGTGCTTTACATCCAGAAATGACTGCTTTAATAGCATTAATCATTTTGCCTTCTTTTCCGATAAGCTTACCAATATCTTCCGTATTTGCAAAGATAATAATTTCATCAAATTTCTCATTTACTTCTTTTATTTCTATAGCAATATCTTCAGGATTGGCTACTAAAAGTTTAGTATAGGAGAGTAAGAAGTCTTTCACCATAAACTATTTTAATCCTGCTAGTCTTTTAACCGTTGGACTCATTTGTGCTCCAACACTTAACCAGTAGTTCAATCTATCTTTATCAAGATTTAACTCTTTGTTTTCAGAAACAGGGTTATAATTACCGAGAATTTCAATCCAACCACCATCTCTTCTTTTTCTGCTATCTGTTACTACGATTCTGTAAAATGGTTTCTTTTTTCTACCCATTCTTGTCATTCTAATCATTGTCATATTATATTCCTTAGTGTGTTTTCGTTAAATCTACAATGCTAACCCGAGGAAAAGCTATACATTCTGAAATGTAGTACTGACAACTGCTTTTTAATGACTAAAACACTCATCAATACTCTATAAATTCTTTTGGAACGAGATTTTACCATAAAAAGGATAAAACCTCTATTAATTACAAGTACCCAAAATACTTATCTAGGGATTCCTCCCCCTTTAGCCTGAGCCATCATCTCTTGCATTTGCTTCATACCATTTTTACCCGACATCTTTTTTGCCATCTTCGCAGCATTTTTAAACTGCTTCAATACACGATTCACGTGCATAGGGTCAAGCCCAGAACCTTGTGCCAAACGACGCTTACGCATATTATTAAGTAGTTCAGGCTTTTCACGTTCTTTAGGTGTCATAGACCCTACCAAGGCTTTAATTTGCTTCATCTCAGAAGAGTTCTCCAAGTCCATATCACCTATCTGCTTTGCCATAGCACCCATACCTGGAATCATGCTCATTACCGACTTCATAGAACCTAGCTTTTTCATTTGCTCCATTTGAGACAAAAAGTCATTAAAGTTAAATTGACCTTTTTTGATTTTTTGGGTAAAACGCTTCGCTTCTTTGGGGTCAATGACTGCGGCTGCTTTTTCTGCCAAAGATTCTACATCCCCTGCACCCATCAAACGGCTCACAATTCTATCTGCAATAAACTGCTCCAAATCAGGCATCTTCTCACCTGCACCAATAAACCTCAACGGTACACCCACTTGTTGCGTAAGCCCAAGAGCCACACCTCCACGGCTATCTCCATCAAATTTAGACAATATCACGCCTGTAATACCAATCTTGTCCTTAAAAGTCTGAGCCGTACGCACAGCATCTTGCCCAGTCATCGCATCGGCTACATAAAACAGCTCATCAGGATTGGCTACTTTTTTAATCTCTAAAAGTTCATCCATCAACGCATCATCAATCGCCAAACGTCCAGCCGTATCAATTAATACCACATCATAAAGCTCTTTTTCGGCTCTTGCTAACCCTTGCTTGACAATCTGCGTAGGCGTAGCTTCTTCATCTGCTACCAACTCTACTTCTATCCCCGAACAAATCTGACGAAGTTGCTCTACAGCAGCCAAACGCTGTAAATCAGCCGCAATAATCATGACCTTTTTCTTTTTGAGTTCTTTCAAAAAATACGCCAATTTCCCCGTAGTCGTAGTCTTTCCTGCCCCTTGCAATCCAATCATCAACACCACAGTCGGTGGCTTAGAAGCAAAAACAAAACCCTTAGGCGTCCCTTCTACACTCAAAATATCATTGAGCTTAATCTGCAAGGCACGAAGGAAGTTATCTTTCCCCACCCCCGTTTTCTTCGTCTCACTCTCCACAAAAGCAATCAAATCCTTGACAACCTTATGATGCACATCAGCCTTAAGCAAAGACTTCTTCAATTCCGTCGTAGCCTTTTTAAGTGCTTTATCATCATCCGTAAAACGAATTTTCCCTATGGCATTCTTAAAACTATCTGTCAATGTATCAAACATGAGTATCCTCTTGTATTTTATTAGTGTGATTTTAGCTTATTTGGGCTTAAAGCTTATTCAAATTATTTTTTATCACCTCAACCCCATGAGCATAGCCTATCTCTTCAAAGAGTGATAAAGCTTCGTTATAATACTTTTTAGAAAAATCTAAATCTCCTTTAGCACTATAGATAACTCCTATATTTCCTAAAATAGAAGATTTCTGAAATGCTAAATTATTGTCTTCTGCAATAGTTTTAGCTTTTTGATAATACTCCATAGATAAATCAACATTAGAGATAGCATACACTTCTTTTGCAATATTAAAAAGTAGTTCTATTTCTAGTTTTGGAGATGAGGTACTTTGCTTTTGGTATTTAGCTATGGCATCGTCTAGTTTTGAATTTTGTTTTATTTCTGTAGGGCTATAAGAATGGTCTGTGAATTGGTAGCTAAAACTATTGGTTGAATAAAAATCAAAACAAGTTTTTATGAGTTTTTCTAAACTCTCTTTGTAAAAGATAAAGATGAGTTTGAGTTTGTATTCGGATATGAAGTCTCTTGTTGCAAAAATTCTATTGCATAGTCTATCTCTTGAGTTTCAATTTTTATGCCTTCAAAGGTATCTTCTTCATTGGCACTTAATTGAATGAGTCTAAGAAGTTGTCGCAAATTACCACCACTGTATTGGATGGCTTTATCTATGGTATCCGATGTAATCAACTTTAAATTTGTAATTCTTTTTTCTATGACTTCTCTCAGTAAACTTATATCATTTTGATTCGCATTACCCCCAAAGTCATTGAGTTTAAGAGCAAATTCTCGTACATCTTTACTGTTAAACGTTTGCGTACGCCGTAAATGTATAGGCATGGTAATAATTTTAACCATATTAAGACTGTCTAAGTGCTTTAACTCTTTTAAATAGAAGCTATCAATATTTTCTTTTTCCTCCAAATCATCAATGATAAGCAGTATCTCTTTAAGAGTAAATCAATGATATTGATATCATCATATTGAAAAATTACTTTACCTGATAAATATTTAAGCTCATATTTTTCGTTAAGTGAGGGATGTTGCGTATCAAGTAAGGAGTAAAATATAAATAACTTCCAAAGGGCAACCACAAGGGATTGCCCCTACACGATGTTATTTCGTATGGGTATCCCCTTGTGGGTACCCTAAAATTTGGTTTTAATTTACTTCTATTCCTAAACTTAGTATGGTACTTTTTCCATTACCACTTTGACCTGCAATAAAAAAGCTTTTTGTCGGTATATCATTTTCTTCAAGTTCATTGACAAAGCGTTTTAAATCTCTTTTATATAAATCTACATAAAATTCTTTATCTTCTTTGTGCAAAAACTTTTCAGGTGCAAATGCTCTATAAATTTCTTTTATCGTCTCTGCTTTTTTCATCTTATAGTCCTTTACTTATACTGCGATATCTCTCTAGGCTCTTTGGCAGAAAATTCATAATCCAAGATTTTTATCTTGGCTGAGTGCAAGAGGACACGTTTCGATTGGGTTCGGCTACCGTATTGTTCGTCTCCTACAACAGGGTGACCTATGTGTGAGAGGTGTACACGTATTTGGTGTGTGCGTCCTGTGGTGATTTCGATATGGACTTTAGATTTCTTCCCTTGGAGTTCTTCGGGTTTGACGATAGTATGGGCTTTTTTGCCACGCAAAGGGTCAATGAGTGAAAAGGCCTTACCTTTTTTGATGGTTAGAATCGGTTCATTTATCTCTATCTTTTCATAAATCACACCCTCTACCCACGCTACATAATGCTTTTCTACACGTCTAGCTTTGAATTCTCTAATCGCTTTTTCTATAAAAGGTCTATTCTTACCCAAGAGTAAAACACCTGAAGTATCACGGTCAAGCCTATGCAATAGCTCTGCGTCAGGTATCATGTCTTGAATCTCATAGCTATCTACTTGGGCAGGTTTATTAATAGCGATAATATCATCATCTTGATAGAGTATCACCATTTTTGCAGGATATTCAATACGAAAAAAGGTATCCGTATGTATCTCAGCACGAGCAATTTTGACTTTTTTGTCTTCTACAAACACTATCCCTCTATCAATAAGGTCTTTGGCTTTCTTGTTTGAAATACCTTGTGCTAGTGCCAATACTTTGTATGCTTTATCTGTTGCCATGTTTTTCCTTTGTTAGGTGACTTGCTTTAGGCTCTGTATAATGAGACTAATGTCACTTCGTTGTTTTATCTTGCAAGGCTTCAAAAGTCCATGTTGAAAGAGTCTTCTTGTGAGATTGAAATCTTCTACAATGGCTATGCCTTCTATTGCTTGAAAGATGTCTATTTGGTTGAAATAGTGTTTTCCTGATATGATTTTACAGCCAAATTGTGCAGGTTCTCCTGCATTGTGTCCTCCGATGGGAGAAAATGCCCCACCCAAAATAACAAGGTCAGAAATAGCATAAAAGTTCAGAAGTTCACCCAATGTATCTACAAGTATAATATCTGCTTTCAGGTCTTTTTCTTCTGAATACCTTTGGCTACTTAATCCCTCTTGCTTACTCTTACTCGCTATCAATATAGCTATTTTATCAAAACGCTCAGGATGACGAGGTACGAGTATAAGCTTCGCCTCTTTTTCTTCTTGCTTCAAGGCAAAAATGCATCCAAGATAAGTGATTCTTCACCCTCATGCGTCGAAGCTCCACAGACTATCAAGCCCTTGGGTTTGTCTAAGACTTCGCTTACTTTGGCTAGGCGAGAAAGCTTGATATTGCCTGTGACTCTGACATGCTTTGCACCCAAAGACTCTAGGCGTTCTTTGTCTAAAGTAGTCTGAGCATAGACTTCATCAATATGCTTAAAAATATGCCGATATAACCATGCCATACGCTTGTACTTGGGATAAGACCTATCCGATAAACGGGCATTGATAAGCAAGGTCTTTGCACCTCTTTTTTGGGCAAGAACAAAGAGTAGATACCAAAATTCTGCTTCCATCACCACCAGTACCTTTTGTCTTCGCATCCACAAAAAGAGCAAAGGTTCAAAAGGCAAAAACGCAGACTCTGAAGTGTAGCCTCGGATAGCTTCATAGCCTGTATTAGTCGTAGTACTCAGACGAATATCTCCTAAAGGCAAGGCTTCTATCAAAGGAGCAATCGCTTTGGCTTCTCCAAAGGAACAGACATGAAAATATACACCATCGGCTTTTAATCTCTTGTTTTTCCATAGAAAAAATCTAGCCAAAAGTGAAACTTTATATTTAGGTTTAAAAGAAAAAAGGAAAATAAAGGGAAGTACAAGAAGGTAAAAAAAACTCAGAACAAGCGTATAGAGAAAAAAGAAAACTTTCTCCATAGCAAGGTTCTATGCCTCAGCAGTAATAGGCTCGATATACATAATACGTCCACAGTGAGGACAATTACAAATTTCATCTGCACGAATTACTTCTGAATAGGTTTTGTCATTGAGCTTCATATAACAACCATAACACGCTTGTTTCTTCACAGGAACCACAGCAGTGTTTCCTGCCCAAATACGGATTTTTTCATAAAATGCCAATACTTTTTGCTCTAGGTCTCGACTAAGCTTCTCTCGTCTTACAAAAAGTTCGCCTTTACTTTTCTCTATATCTGCTCTTTCTGTAAAGACCACATCTTCAATGGCTTTGGCATCGGAGGCTAAGGCAGTTACTTTGTCACTGGCTTCTTGCATCAATCCTGATTTTGTTTCATTGATAGTTTGTAACCTAGCTATCTCTTCATTGGCAAAAGTCATCTTTTCTTTGGCAATATCTTCTTCCAAAGAGAGGGCTTTCATCTCTTTTTCTGTCGTAATGTTTTTAGACTTTACCGTATTTGATTTGAGTTGCTCATGTAACATCGTAATTTGCTCTTCAAATACAGTCACTTTGATATTGTTTTCTTCAATTTGACGAGAAAGCGTATCAAGTTCCAATTGTGCTGAAGTAACTTTCTTTTGTATTTTTGCTACTTTCTTCGCTCCTGCTTCAAGTCTTGGCGTATAAGAGTCAATCTCTTGGTCATTTTTAGCAAGGTCTATCAATTCATTTAAGTGTTTGTTCAATCTCTATCCTTTGGAGTTTCAGGGGTATTTATAGCATCTCATTATAAAATGGATTTTGTGAATTTGACATTATAACCAAAATAGGTAAAACTTTCAACTCTTTAAAGAGTATCTCTGCAAAAAAGACCTCAGATTCATAATGCCCAATATCTACCATCATCAAATCCTCACTCATTGCCTTCATCGCATCATGGTATTTTATATCCCCTGTCAAAAAACAATCAGCCTCCACCTCATCAATTAAAGAAGCCCCTGCCCCCGTACACAAAGCAATAGAAGTAACTTTTTCTTTTTTTCCCACCACCTTGAGCGTTGGCAAATTAAATTTGTCCTTAAGATGCTTCAACAAATTCTTATAAGTAAAATCCACCTTAGCCACACAAATAAATGCATCTTGCCTTTCTATTTTAAAGCCCAAAACTTTCTCAAAAACATAGCTATTCAAATGCGTTTTATCAAAATTCGTATGCATCGCAATCAACGAATGCTTCTTAAGTATCAACTTCTCAATCAAATTAGCAGGATACTTCGCAAAATCAAGTTGCGTCAATTTCCCAAAAATCAAAGGATGATGCACAATAAAAAGCGTATTTTCTTCAGCCTTTTCTATCAACGCCTCATCAATATCAAGCGACAAAACAATCTGTGATACTTCCCTATTCAACTCTCCAACGATAAGACCAGAATTGTCCCATTTCTCTTGGAGGGCAAAAGGGCTGAGGGTGTTTAGGTGTCTGTGTATTTGTTTTAGGGTCATGAATTCGTTCCTATACTTTTTACAAGTTTATCAAGTTGTTTTAAAATAACAATAGCCCCATTGAGTTCTTTAGTGTATCTTTCATTGGATATATCATCATGGGCTGTAGAATGTAAAATCGTATCTTGATAGAATTTTGTTCTTTTTAATATATTTTGCATTTTTAAAATATTTATATCTGTGCTATCATCTAACTTAATTAATTGATTTACAATTTTACTTAATTTCTCTTTTACTCCAACTTCATTGATTTGTCTTAGTTCTTCAATCAGTCTTTCAAATTCTTTTCTTAAATAAATTCCTGCTTCATCAAGTTTATCCACCTTTAAATAACTTTCTGCTAATTTAATATAATCTGTTTCTTTATCATAGATAATAGCTTTCTTTTGAGTACCTATAGTTTGTAAAAATATATTCTTATTATCCCAATTATTTAGTTCATCTCTACTTTTCAATAAAGATAAAATCAAATTATAAAACTGTAAATTATGAGTCAAAATAATTTTTTGATACTTTTCAAATTTATCAAAAATATACTCAATAATATAATGCCTATTAGCCATATCAAGAGATGTTAAGAAGTCATCTAGCACTAATAGTTTTAAAGGATTAGTTAAATCTTCTTCTACTTTAATAAGTGCAAAAAATATAGCTATTGAGGCTAGTTTTAGTTTGGCTTCGTTGAAGTTTAGTTTTAAAAATTTTTTATCATCTATGTTTAAAATGATTTTAGGATTAGGATATTTGAAATCATCTGTTGTATTAGATAAACCCCAATCATATTCAAATTTAATAGTAAATTTTTCTTCAAAGTGATTATTTAAAATATCATTAGCTCTTAATTCTATTCTCCATAAGAATCTTTCCATATTTTTAATATTATCTTGTCTTTTTGTATTTTCCTCTTGATAATTTGAAGAATCAATCCTAGAATTAATAAATTCAAAATTTTTACGAAAGTTATGTAGAATAGGAAAAATATTTTTAAAAGAGTTTTTTATCGTATCGTAAAAATTATTATTTAAAATGATACTCTCTAATAAATCTTGATTGGCAAAATAAATAGTTTTTTTACCCCCCATTAATGGCATATCTTCTTTTGGAATAATTAATTCATCTGCATTATCAAAAGTAACTTTAGCACTTAATGCTTCTGTAGAACTATAATTTTTAAACTTATTTAGAGAGAAGTTACTATCCCTAAAGTAGAGAGTAAAAATAGCATTTAGTGCTTCATAAATAGAACTTTTACCTGTTCCATTTTCTCCATAAATGAGACAATTTTTTTTATCTATTGCAAATTTTAATTTTTGATGAAATTTGAAGTTTTCTAGTTCTACTTTTTTAATTTTCATCAGGTTTCCTAAAAAATGAACTTAATCTATCTCTTAAATTATTTTCTCTCTCTTCATATTTTGGATAAGTCCAATTAGATAATTTTGGTAAAAGTTCTTTAATTTCTTCTAAGTTTGAGTTTTTAAAACATTTTATTTTGCTTTCTAAAGTTGTGTTTCTAAGTTTTATTGTATCAATAATAAGAATATTTCCTAATGTTTCAGAATAATCTTTAAAGTTTATATTATTCCAACTATCATCTAAATTAGATATGTCTTTTGAATTAATAATTTTATCGAATTTATAAGAAGAAATTACCTTTTGATTATTTTGTAAATAAAAAGTTAAAAGAGCATACCCATTTTTTAAAATACCAAAAGATTCAAAGTCACTATCTTTTACTTTGGATGGATAATAATCTTCAAGTTCATCATGTATGATTTTAATTATTAATTCATAAATTTTAAATTGCAATTCACTTTTAGCACCTTTATCATACGCTAATCTAATTAGATTCTCAGAAAATATTATTAATTTATCATTATTATCTAAACCATTTTTATATAAATAGACAAACATTGCTGTTCTTGGATATTTATTTCTATGCTCTTTTAATATTTGAAACCATTTAGATACATCTTCATACTCTAAAGGATTTTCTAAAATAGTTTGATAAAAGGAGATACAATCTATTATTTTAAATATTTCATTTAAAATTTTATTATATTTAATATCTGATTTATTAAATGGTGAGTACTCTTTTTTATTAAAGAAGTCTCTTAGTCCAACTTCTGTAGTTTTTATCTTTTGCTCACCTCTAATAATTTGTGTATATATCTTAAATATAGCATCTATAGAGTAATCAATTAATGTACATTGTTCATCTAAGTCTTGCCATCTCATTATAAAATCTTCTGTTTTCTTCCAACTTAAAGCATTAGAGAATAGTTTGGCTTTAAACAAATCACTATCAGAAAGAGGTAATCCTCTATCATTAATTGTTTCAAATATTTTAATAGCATTTTCTCTTGCTATGCTCTTATCATCTCCTTGTGTCTGTATGGGTAAAATAGAAATATCATCAAGCAAAAAATCAGAGAAATTAAATAATATCCCATCTTCTAATTCATCTAATCTTCTATAGAAATAACATATATTTTTCTTAAATTGATTGTCTTTTTTATTTATTTTACAAGTATTTTTTTTCTCATATTCTAACTCTAATGCATCTTTTAAAAATTGTGCATCTCTCTCTTGAAAAACCATAGTTTTCAATCTCTGTTCTTTCTTTTTACCTGTTCTTCTATCAAGTTCCCATATAGAGTTTTCTAGCTTTTTATTATCTTTATCAAAAAATAAAAATGCTTTTATAAGAAGAGTCAAAGTAGTAAGTCTTTGTTGTCCATCAATAACTTCTAATCTATTTTTATCTTCTCTACTTGATGCAATAACAATATTACCTAAAAAGTAACTATCAGTTTTATCATCTTCAAAAGCTTTTAACAAATCATTAAATAACTCTTCACATTGTTCTTCATCCCAAGAATAAGGTCTTTGATATGGAGGAATAATATATTGATTTTTATCACCTGTAAAGAGTTCAAGTATTGATTTTTCTTCTGCTTTTAGTTCTAATCCCATAGTATTTCCTTTCTTTATAAATACAAGAGGAGTTACCCTCTCACTCTTTTATTTCGTTCTTCCTCTTGCCCCTTATACAACTTCACACAAGCAATAGAAAGTTCTCTTACTTTCAAGATATAATTTTGTCTTTGAGCTTGTGATATAGCCTTTCTCGCATCCAACACATTAAAAGCATGAGAAGCCACCATACATTGGTCATAAGCAGGTAAAGGCAATTCTTTTTCTATACATAACTTACACTCACTAGAAGCATCTTCAAAATCTTTGCGTAATTTCTCTACAGTGGCTACTTCAAAATGGTATTTAGAAAACTCATATTCACTCTCTTTATGTACATCGGCGTAAGTGGTAATATGTCCATTATGTTCATTCCACACGATGTCAAAGACAGATTCTACACCTTGCAGATACATCGCCAAACGCTCCGTACCATAAGTAATCTCCACTGCCACAGGGTCACAAGCGATACCTCCAACTTGTTGAAAATAGGTAAATTGTGTCACTTCCATCCCATCAAGCCACACTTCCCAACCTAAACCCCAAGCCCCAAGTGTCGGAGATTCCCAATTGTCTTCCACAAAACGAATATCATGCTCTTGCAAGTTCAGACCCAAGTACTCTAAAGACTTCAAATACAGCTCTTGAATGTTGTCAGGCGATGGTTTGATAAGTGCTTGAAATTGATAATACGCACCCAAACGGTTTGGATTTTCCCCATATCGTCCATCTGTTGGTCTTCGTGATGGGGCAACATACGCCGTACTCCAAGGCTTAGAATCAAGTGAACGTAAAATCGTAGCAGGATGAAAAGTCCCAGCTCCTGCTGGAATGTCATAAGGTTGCACGATATTACAGCCTTGCTCTGCCCAATATTGTTGTAGTTTTAGTAGTATTTCGCTGAATGTGAGTGTTTTCTTTTTCATGTTTTTTCCTCTAGGTATTTTTTTAGTTCATTGCAGTCTATTAGTTTTGGTTTATTGATTTTAACATTAAGTTCAATATTATCAATAATAATTTTTACATTTGTGATTAAATTATTATATAATGAACTAGGTATTTCTGCTAGACCATTCAGTCTTGCTAAAAAAGTATCTTTTGAAGGTTTAGTTAAATCTATATCAGTCACAATATAATAATTTTTGTCAATTTTTCTATAGTTTATTTTATCATTTTGAGTTAAATTGAGAGACTTCTGTTTTAAAATTAAATCTAATATCCAAATACTTGATTCAATCTTATCAATTAAAGAAGATTCTAATTTTTGAATAAATTTTTCTTCTTTTTGTTCTAAGTTTTCTTTTGGACTTAATTTTGATTTAATTTTTTTAAAACCTTTGAATTCTAAAAAATTAATACTATTATTAAAATATAAGCCATCACAAGAAGCTAAAGTAGATAGAGTAAACTCTTTAATAATTATTTTTTTAGTTTCATCAAAGTCAATTAATTGATAGTCCTCGCATAAACAACTTTCATCGCTCACATTTTTTAAAGAATCAAAAATAAAATATTTTGTATCTCTTTCTAATACTTTTTCAAGCATCTACTCGTAAACCTCATTCATAGGTTCTGCTAAAAGTTCAAATATTTTATTTAAATTGTCATTGACATCTTCAATAACCGACATTTCATTCTCTTTTTGAGTTAGATAAAAATTACTCTTGTCCACTATTTTGTAATCTCTAGCATATTTAATAAGAGCTTGTATCATATACGGACTATGTGTATTTACGACTATTTTTGCACCACTTTTTACAAGTTTTACAATAATTCCTGCCATTTTTAATTGCCATTTAGGATGTAAATGTACTTCTGGTTCATCTAATATTAATAAATTTTTTCTATCAAAAAATTTATTATCATTTAAAACTTGGATTATTCCAAAACTTTTTATTCCTGTTGCCGTATTTTCCATTTCTACTTTAATCTTACTATTATTAATAATTTTATTATAATAAAATTTTGAACTATCAAACTCTAAATCCCCAGATATAATATCTGTAATCATTCTCTTTATTTCTAATATCTTGTAGCATCGGGAAAAGGGTTTTCTTGATATGAACTGTAACATATAAACCTACATCATATATAGAAGGATAATTTAGTTCAATTCTCATTTGAGATTCAACTTGTTCTATATCTCTTTCAGTCTGTGAAATTCCATACTAAAGAGTCTATCTGACAAAAACAATAGGATTGATCAAAGGTATCTATCAACCATCCGTTCATAATTAGTAGCATCATACTATATTTGAATTCGACATAATATTTATCTCTGATATTTATAATAATACAGTAATTCATCTTATCTAGTCTTTACTTCTTAAAATAGCCTGACCATTATAAGAAATATTTCCATCAAAGACTACATTTAATCTCGTAGCTAGTATCCGTTTTGAATCTTGAGAAGAGGCTTTTTTTACTTGAGAAATATTATCAGATTTAATAATAGAAAAAAGCATTTTCCCTACCGTACTCTTCCCCGTATCATTCTCCCCAGCTATCACAGTCAGACCGTCTATCTTGACATTCGCTTCTTTTATCATTCCGATATTTTTTAGTTGGAGAGTCATGATTGTCCTTTGGTTTACAGTATCGTTTCTATCTCGCTAGAATCAAGCTCTACTTTTTTGGCTTTGCTTATTCTGTCTTCTTGGAGTTTGATTTTGAGTTCATCGTCTTGAAGTGCCATGATTTGAATAGCTAGATACGCAGAGTTTACAGCACCTGCTTTACCGATGGCTAATGTTCCTACGGGCATTCCTGCTGGCATCATCACGGTTGATAATAGTGCATCTTCGCCTCTAAGTGGTCCTGATTCCATCGGTACACCCAAGATTGGCTTCGTCGTACTCGCTGCCAATGCACCTGCTAAGTGGGCTGCCATTCCTGCGGCTGCGATGAATACTTGCGCACCTTTGGCTTCGGCTTCTTTCATGTAGTTCTTGGTTCTCTCAGGGCTTCTGTGTGCTGATGAGATAATAAGCTCATACGGTACGCCAAACTTTTTAAGTGTCTCAGCACATTCTGCCATTATCGTATAATCACTTTTACTTCCCATTACAATGGATACAAATTTCATTTTATTCCTTTTATTTTTTGTCTTGTTTTTGATGCATTGGAGTTGAACTTTCAGTCAAGCCCTTTTTTTCCAATGCCTCTGCTATTTCGCGTCTCAAAATTGTGTACGCTGGTAAGGCTGTGGGCAAGAGTATATCATTGAGGTCACCCGAATGAATACACTCAAACTCTTTACCTTTTGTGGAACGCATTTTCTTAAATGTGAGCCAATAGCTGTCTGCTATCTTTTCTATCTTGCCCACATCATTCTCTATCAAATCTACTGTAGCCCCCATCGGCAAGACGATTTCTACCGTATCTCCTACACAAGTTTTATCCTTACACTTCCAGCTCAAACCGTCTTCAAGTACCAATCCAACAACCTGATGCGTACCATACTGCATAGAAAATTCATTGGATTGGGTGTTATTTCTATCAAATGGACGTGAGAGTAAATATGCATCTGAAAAACCACGATTTTGTGTTGTATGTAATTCTCTTTGGTAACGTGTTTCATCAAAATCACCCAAATAATGGTCATCTATGGCATGACGATAGGCTTTTGTAACCACCCCTGCATAATACGGTGACTTAGTACGCCCCTCAATTTTGAGCGAATCAATGACACCAGATTTGAGTATTTCATCAACGTGCGATGCCATATTCATATCTTTGGCATTCATAATATACGTCCCTATGCCCTCTTCTTCATCTAGCCTAAAAGTAGTCCCAGACTCAGGATTGTGTGCATAAATTTCATACGGGAAACGGCAATCATTTGCACAACTTCCACGGTTAGGTACACGCCCAGTTTGAAGTGAGGAAATGAGACAACGACCAGAGTACGCAAAACACATAGAACCATGTACAAATATTTCAAGTTCCAAATCAGGAATATGATTTTTAATCGCTTCACAATCTTTCAAAGAAATTTCTCGTGCCACGATAATACGCTTCACACCTAAGTCATAATAGACCTCTGCATCCATAGCATTCATTACGTTCGCTTGAGTAGAAAGGTGAATAGGAATCTGAGGTGCAATCTTTGCAGCTATCTTCACAACCCCTGGGCTTGATACAATCAGTGCATCAGGTTTTAGCTCTGCAATCTTGGCAATATGGTTTTCATAAAGCTTCAACTGCGAGTTAAAAGGAAAAGAATTCACCGTAGAATAAACTTTCTTACCCCGTGCATGTGCATATTCTATTCCTTGTGCATAGGCTTCCATATCAAATTCTTTACCCGAACGAATACGCAAGGAGAAAGTACTTGTCCCTCCATATACTGCGTCAGCACCATAATTGAGAGCAATCTTCATCTTTTCTAGGTTACCTGCTGGTGCTAGAAGTTCTACTTTTGTTTGCATGTTCATCTCTTTCAAATACAGATTAGTTTTAAGTGTATTTTATCCTATTAGTAGTAAAAAGTAGTTTGAAGCCCCTTATGCTAAAATTATCGTATGAATAATACAACAAGAGTAGACCTACACAATCACAGCACACGATGTAATCATGCCACAGGCACGATGGATGAATACATACAAAGAGCTATAGAACTGGGCATTGATATTTATGGTTTTAGCGAACATGCCCCTATGGATTTTGACCCACATTATAGGCTCAAATTTGAAGAAATGCACACCTATACACAAGAGGTGCTTCAAGCCAAAGAAAAGTATAAAGACAATATACAAATACTTCTAGGCTATGAAGTAGATTATCTCAAAGGTCACATGGACAAGTCTGTAATAGAAGCCAAAGTAGATTATCTCATTGGTTCGGTGCATTTCATAGACAAATGGGGATTTGACAATCCTGAGTTTATAGGAGGGTGGAAAGACAAGCCTGTTGATGAAATTTGGTCTGCATATTTTGAAGCTATTGAAGCTATGGCAAAAACAGGATATTTTGACATCGTAGGGCATTTTGACCTCATTAAAGTCTTCAAATTTATGCCCTCAACCGATATACGTATTTTAGCAAAAGACGCACTTCAAGCCATCAAAAAAGCCAATATGGTCTTAGAAATAAATACAGCAGGATTTAGAAAACCCATCGCCGAACTCTACCCCTCTCCACTACTTTTAGAAGAAGCTTACGCACTAGATATTCCTATTTGCTTTCTCTTCAGATGCCCATGCCGTGGAACAAGTAGGGTTTAAATATGAAGAAGCTGTTGCTATTGCTAAGAAGGTTGGATATACGAAAGCTGTTACTTTTAAAAAGAGAGAGAAACGAGAGATTATTTTTTAATTTTTCTTGATGGTGTAATAGAATTCTTGCATAACTCATCGGAAACGACGGCTTTAGCCTCGTCAAATGCTAGTTGCGAGAAATAATGAATGTGAGACAGGGTTAGCCTTTAATAAAGGATGTGACAATACTCACTCTATGATATCATAGTAAATCTAAAATCATTCAAAATTCCGTAGGGGCAGACCCATGTGTCTATCTTTGATATGTGATAAAATTCAAATATTATTAATTATATGTAAATTTATTTATCTTATATAACATAAATCCCAATAAAGCCATGCCTATACTTAAAGCCAAAATCATAGGTACCATCATAAATCCTTTAATATTTTTATCTCATTTAATATTTTTGAAAAGAGTAAACCAATAGATAGAGAAAGTAAGGAGATTATCACTACCACCATATACAGACGAGTTGTATTTTCACTTTCAAAACTTTTAAATACCCAAGCTATCAATGAAGTATTTATAACAATAAGTAGAATAAATATAGCTTTCATAAAGCCTATAAACTCTTTTACTT
Organism: Sulfurovum sp.; assembly: GCA_030949325.1. Lineage (GTDB taxonomy): Bacteria > Campylobacterota > Campylobacteria > Campylobacterales > Sulfurovaceae > Sulfurovum. The sequence goes on along the minus strand of JAUZSQ010000110.1, from coordinate 40,398 downwards.
CATCAATTTTAGGCATGTTTATCCTTTTAAATACTAATATTTCATAATTATAGCATAAACTCCGTAGGGGCAGACCCTTGCGTCTGCCCTTGATATACAATAAAACCCCAATATTTACAACCCACCCAAAGGGTAGAGACATGGCTCTACCCCTACAAATAAGAACAAAAGCAAAATAAAAAAGTGACTATTGTCCTGCTCTCACACAACGAATCATAAATTTAAACATCCGAATACCTATGCAATAAAACATTTTTAATAATATTTTTATCTATATTCTTGTCTAAATATTCTTTGATTGTTTTTTTAATATCTTTAAATTGAGATAATACAATAGCACTATTTTTCATTTTTTCTTTATCTCCTGAACAAATATTAATAAGTTCTAAATGCACTTCATTTAACTCTGATATGATTTTTAGAATTTCATAATTATCCATATTATGTTCTAAAGATAGATTTAATTTTAGAATGATAAATATGATTTATTTTATAATAAAGACGCTTTTCTTCTATTACAGCTTTATTGATATTCTGTAAGTAACTATCAATATCTTCTTCTAATTGTTTTAACGATTCTTCTTTTCTCTCTTTTACAAAATTATTTAAATTTTCGAATCTTGTATACTTAACTTCTTGAAGAATATCAGATTTTAAATCAGTTTTTATATTTTTGATTGTTTTCAAATAAAATCTAAAAAACCATATAATAAGACTAATAACTGATATAAATATTGCAAATACACCACCAACTATCCAAAAAGTATTTTTCAAGTATAAGCAATAAATCTGCAATGTTAGTAGAGCTACTATCTTCTGCACAGAGTAAAGAACTTACGAGTATCAATACCTTAGCCAATTTGTATTTTTATTAAAAAGTAGCTATTTTATTCTTCCATACCCCTCGTATTTACGGGGTTTGAAATTTTCAAAATATGCTCTTTTCATTTTGGCTAAGGTATTGAAGTATTAAAAGTAATAATATATTTTTCATTTGGCTATTCTCCCAATAAGATTTTATCTATGCGTTGTAAAAATTCACTATATTCCCCTTTAGAAAATGTATCAAGACTAGAAATAGGAAAATTTTTAATTTCATCTTTTAGAGCATAAGATGGTTTAGAACTTGCAAAAAGTGTTGGTGTCTCTTTAAAATCTTCACAAAGACACTGCTCATAAAATTCAAAACCACCTGTAAGTTTATCATTGATTGTATAGGTCTTTTTCAAAACAAGGGGTATTTTTATCTGTATTAAGCATCATCCGTATATCCAAAACAAATATCATTTTTGTTTTGTCTTCTATCTCTGCTACTTCATCACAAAACTCATCATAAGACTCACAAATATGTACGGTTATATTAGGATACTCTTTGAGAGGTCTTAAAAAGCGATATTCAATAGAGATAGGTTCATCTTCTAGCCATATGAGGTGATACATTATGTGTCCTTTTGTATTAGTATAAATGGAAAACGTAATCTAAATGTATTAGTATATTTATTACCCATTTTAAGTTTTTCCTGCTTAGGATGGGCATTAAAACTTCCTATAAGTTTTAATGTACCTCCCCAATGCTTTACAAGTTCTCGTGTGATATATAGACCTACACCTACATTTTCATGAGAGGAAGAAGAGTTATTAAGATATTTTATCTCTTTACCATCTACTATATCTATATACTCTTTGACCATCTCTCCACGACTCTCATACTCAAAGATACTATATATCTCTTCTTCTGAAATCCCTAAACCAATATTTGTACACTCAATCAGAAGAGCACTTTTCTTTATTCTAAAATGTATAGATATTTTTGTATTATGATAAGAGTACTTTATCGCATTAAAAAACAAATTTTGTAAAATCTTAGTAAGTACGGAAGAAGGGATATTTAGATAAAGTTTTTTTATATCACTAATATCTATTTTTAGATTTTTAGATTTTATTATTTTTAATTTACTATGTGTAATGATTTGTAAAACATCATAAACACTTGTATTATATATTTGTTTATCTTTTAAGTTTTTAAATTCTATGAGTTCAGAATCTATAGTTGTAGATTGCTTAAAATCTAAAACTTTTCCAGTAAGGTATTTAAAACTTTGCTTTATATCGTCTTTTCTTTTATAAATGTCATTTACCTTAGCTATAAACTTATAAGCCTGAGGAATATCCCGATAATATTTATTTATCATTTCATTGAGTTCATGGCATTTGTTATCAATAGTCAGTAGATGTTGATTGGTATCATGCAAAGCATGGTCTCGTATGATTCTTCCTTGTTCTTCTATTCTATGGGTAATAGAGAAAAATAGTTTGAGAGATTCTATAATAGATGTAAGAGTCTCTGTTTCTATTAGTTTAAACTCTTCTATATTCCTATTATAGATAGAGATTCCTGCCATAAAGTTTTGATTGTCATCTAATATAGGATGTATCTCTAGGGCATTAATTCTTTTGTCATGGTCATACATTTTAAATTCTAAAGTGGGTTGGTCTTTAGTCTTAGTATCATTGTAGCTATTTAAATTAGATATCGATATATATTTTTTTGTAGCCTCTACACGAGCGATAATAGAATTTTTTTCTTGTGATATTATTTTATTAGACATATTTTCTTTATCCAAGCTAGAAGCTACAGTAATATAATTTTCTTCTTCTTTTCTCCAAATAGCCACACCATAACAAAAAAAGAGTTCTGTTAAATCTTCACAAATTTGTTGTAATGACATTTGTGAAAAATTAACCTCTTTAACATTAGCAGAAAATGAATTAAATACTTTAAAAAAGTTACTATCAAATATCTTTTTGTATCTATATTCAGCTAAGACCGAAGAGAGGAATTGTATCGTTCTAATAGTATCTTTAGAAAACGAATCGTCTTGGTCTCCTTCTACAAGAAGAACTCCCAGTAACTTTTGATTATGTACAATAGGTAAGCCCAATATATTATTAGCTATTCCTCCCACTTTATAGGGTAAAGATGCATTGAAAAATTTTTCAATCACTTCTCTTACGATATTTTCATGACAATTTTGATGAGCTAATGGACACTTTAATATATCGTTTCGTTTGGTTGTTTGTATAGGACAAGGTTTCTTATCATTGGTCACGCAATGCTTATTGTCTTTATCTTTATGAGGAGGAAACTGACCACCTGCATAAATTTTATCTTTTAAGATACTATATTTTAAAAATGTACTAGATTTTGCCAAGGTTGTATGAGAAATTTTTCGTAAAATACCTTCAGTATTTAATTCTGTATTGGAATGGAGACTTTCTTTATATTCAAATTCTCTAATCTTATTGTTTTGTGTAAATCGTTTATGTACTTTCCTAAATTCTCTTTCTATCTTTATGAGTTCTTCTTTATTTATCATCTCTTTTTTCTGATAATAAAAACATGATGATTCTAACTCTAAAGGAATATCTTTTATATAGATAAATGATTCTCCATCATATTGAATAAGAGCAGTATTATTTTTGATACTTAAAGATAGCTTTTTTAAAAGCTCTTTCTGTTTTGGACAAATACGCGTGACTAAAATAGCAAAAAAGACAATTTGTTCTATATCTGTTCGTGAAAATGCTTTCTTATCACTATCATTGGTTATCACTTTTAATAAATTAAAAATCTTTTTTATCTCTTTGCTTATAAATATGAGACGATCCGTAGAAAGTGATTCTCGTAGTTGTGCCAATGCTAAGAGTTCTGTCTCCGTTCCTGATGATGTCCCAATAGATGATGCCATGTCTTTAATCTTATTTAAAATAGCGAATTCATCATCGTTATCTTTTTCTTGTCTAAAGTAGCGACCTATATGTAGGGAATAATTATCATCTAAGCCAAAAAGCATTTTATGAATACCAATAAAACATTCACTTGGTGTAGGGGTTATTTTTACTAATTCTAAAGTTTGTGAAGAATTAATATTCGCAAAAGAAAGTAACTTCCAAGTTTTATCGTCTGCTTTTAATCTTCTCATAAAGGGTAAGATATAACTCTGTTTTGTTGCCCAACATATTTTAATAATTTCGTCAAAATCATCTTGATTAAATACCTCAGAGAGGTTAGTCGTAAAAATTTTATATGTAAAATCTTTACTAAGGCTGGTTTTGCAAATTAAAATAGAGTGTATAGCCGTAAAAACTTCTTCTAATGTCTCTTTATTATCAAGATAACTATCTGTATATTGTTTTAATTCAGCATAAGACGAAAGAAACTCTTTTAATTGAGTATGAAAGTTTTTACCTTTGTCCTCCATAAAAAATGCATACATTTCTTCCGATGCATTATTATTATAAAGGTGTAAAGGAATAGCATAATATGAAGCGATAGTATGTTGAATGATTTGTAGTTGATAAGTTTTCATTTTCATTTACTCCATTTGAGTCTAAGTCTATTAGGTATGACACTTTATAAATAGTATAGTTTTAATTTTTTTAATGATATTTTATTTATATGTGTAATAATGTGACTTTAGCTAAAATTCTTATATTACAACGGATAATCATGTAACAAATTAGTCAAAGCTTCTTTTTTTAAAGTACGGTAAACATCATAGTCGCTATCAATAGATATTAGCTCCTTAATATCAAGCTTTTCTGCGACTATAATCAATGAACAGTCAACTAAATTCATCGGTAAATCAGAATATTTTTTCGTAAGTGTTAGCATTCTTTCTATATCATTTTTTTCAATCTGAACAATCTCAATACCACCTCTTCTTATCCACTCCAAAAGATTAAGTTGTGCTTGAATACTATGACGTAACAAATGTGTTGCTTCTGTAATCACAGACCAAGTTGTTATAAACTTACCACTATAATTTTGTGTAAATGCTAAAACTCTTTTGTGGTGCTTGTCTCTACGATTTAGTAAAGCAACAATAGGACCAGTATCAATGAGAATGTTTTTCAGTAAGTATCTCATCTAATCTATTTTTATAGTCACTAGAGAGATTTTCATCTCCATCATACACACCAAAGAGGTCATTACCTAAACTATAGGGTGTTTGGGTTTTTTGTTCTTTGAGATTCGTAATAAATTGTACAATAGCTTCTCTAACGATTTGTGTTTTAGTGCTTGATTCAAGTTTTGCAATAGTAGTTAACTCTTGTTCTAATGCATAAGGTAAACGTAGTGAAATCATATTGAACTCCTCGTATATCAATATTGTATTACAAAAAAACTTTAGTACTAATAAGTGTAAAGGAAATATATACACCTTTTTAAGCTGTTACTTTTAAAACGCACAAAAAGAAATTGCCTACTTTTTAATCATCCTAGCTATACACTCTTATCTTTAAAGTGCTACAATTATTGCATTATTAATTTTAAGGAGTCCCTATGGGTAAGTTTGTGAACACCACAGATGAGTTTTATAAGTATTGTGAAGAGCATGAGGTTGAGTTTGTAGATTTTAGATTTACGGACATTAAAGGTGCATGGCACCATATTTCATACAGAATGTCAGCTGTTGAAGCAGCAATGATAGATGCAGGTCTTCCATTTGATGGTTCTTCTATTGATGCATGGCAACCTATTGACAAATCAGATATGTTACTTAAACCTGATGTGGGTACTGCATTTTTAGACCCATTTACTGCCGATAGCACTATTATTCTTATTTGTGATGTCTATGACATTTATGAGAATGAGCTTTATTCTAAATGTCCTCGTTCTATTGCAAAGAAGACACTTAAATATATGGAAGAAGCGGGTATCGCTGATGATGCATACTTTGGACCAGAAAATGAATTCTTCGTCTTTGATGATGTGAAATTTACAGACAACATCAACGAAGCTTCTTACCGTGTAGAGTCAGAAGAAGGTGGTTGGAGTTCGGATACTGATTATGAGTTTGGTAACATGGGTCACAGACCAGGTACTAAAGGTGGTTACTTCCCAACAATGCCTACAGATTCTATGGTTGACCTTAGAGCTGAAATGATGCTTCTTCTTGAAGAAGTAGGATTAACCGTGATGCTAGGTCACCACGAAGTGGCACAAGCACAAGGTGAAATCGGTATCAAATTTGGTGGACTCATTGAAGCTGCTGATAATGTACAAAAATACAAATATGTAGTAAAAATGGTAGCACACCTTAATGGTAAAACAGCTACATTTATGCCTAAGCCACTTTATGGTGACAATGGAAATGGTATGCACGTTCACCAATCCATCTGGAAAGATGGTAAAAACCTTTTCTATAAAGAGGGTGAATACGCGAACTTAAGCAAAACTGCCCTTGATTACCTTAGTGGAATCTTTAAGCATTCTGACGCAGTGGCAGCATTCACAGAACCCAAGTACAAACTCGTACAAAAGACTACTTCCAGGCTACGAAGCACCTTCAATCTTGACTTACTCTAGCCAAAACCGAAGTGCTGCTTGTCGTATTCCTTATGGAGCTGGTGAATTGGCTACAAGAATTGAGACTAGATTCCCAGATTCTGCTGCTTGTCCTTACCTTTGTTTCTCTGTATTGATGTTAGCAGGACTTGATGGTATCAAACAAGGTGGTTACCCTATGGTAGGACCTATGGATGTAGATTTATTTGAACTTTCTTTAGATGAAATTAGAGAAAAAAATATCCCTCAAATGCCTCACACATTCCGTGAAGCACTTGAAGGTCTCATCGCAGACAATGACTTCTTAAAACCAGTAATGACAGCAGACTTCATCGATGCTTATCAACATTACCAATTTGAAAGACAAGTCGTTCCTGACGAAGGAAGACCTACAGCATTTGAGTTTATCTCTACTTACTCTTGCTAAACACTATTTCAAGCTTAGGCTTGAAATAACTTCTGCTCTTCCTCTTTCTTAAAAAACGTAAAGTATGTCCATAATGTTGTACCGTAGACAAAAATAGACATCATCACAACCCCAGTCGTCACCACTTCAAACAATTCTTTATGCTCAAATGACGCAGGTATCATGTGGACAAGGATAATCGACAATGCCCCTTTCATCCCTGAAAAAGTGAGTATAAACCAACCTTCTATCCCTACAGGAGCAATTTGTTTGACCTTGTCACCAATAAATGCAAACTTTGCCATAGACACTGCTCTAATAAGTGTAGTAAGTGCAAACATGATAAATATTTCAGTCTTATATGCCCAAAGTTTTTCAAGGCTCACCATTTCAGCTAACACAAAAAATATCATAACAGCTGCGATGTATCCAAATTCTTTAGACATTTCATAAATATATTCGAGTCTTTCTGTAGTCGTTGATTTGATGCCTTCTAAACGTAATTTACGCATAAAGCTTTTGCTTTTTTTGGACTCACTTTCTGCTAAGGTCGCATTATCAATATCAATCCAAGCCTTCGTTGCAATAATGGCTACAATCAAGGTCAAAATACCAGAGACGTGCATCTCTTCGGCTAAGACATAAGCTAAATATGCCTCTATCACAAAGGCAAAGAATTCACTTCTTTTGTCTGAAAATAGCTTCATTAGCATATAAAAGACAAACCCAATGAGCAGTCCTAGACCAATACTTACGACAAAAACACGCAAGGCATCAAGCGTGGCACTTGCGGCATCTATCTCTCCAGACATCATCCAAGGTAGCCCAATAAAGAAAAATGCAATCACAGCCGTCGCATCATTACCAAGAGATTCACCCTCAATCAATACTTTGATATGATGGTTAATCCCTTGAAATCGTGAAAGGATAGATTGAACACTCACAGCATCCGTTGCCATATTGATAGCAAAGAGTGAGACATACGCCCCAATGGTTAAGCCTTCAAATATCCCAAGGTAATACATACTAGCACCCACAGTAATAGACAAGGACACAGCAATGACGGCAAGATAGAAAATATCCCATCCATATTTTTTGAGGTCTGAAAAGTGTAAATGCAAGGCATCACCCATAAAAATCAGAGGAATACAAAACAATATAATCGCATCAAAATGCTGTGTAAGGTCAATGGGTACTGCCATTGGGACATAGGTATAAATAGTATAAGAGCCTATGAGCAATATAAATACCGAGGGTATTTTGAGTTTGTTTGCGATGGCATCTGAAAAAACCACCAATCCTAATATGGTAATAAGTATAATCTCTGGTGCGAAGCTATGCATCGTATTCTCCTAAAATAATGTTCCACTATCATCTGATACTGGTCTAAGTGGTACTTTTCTCTCTGGGTGTAAATCGTTATCAACTTTTGCTTCAACGGGTGCAATATCCTCTAACAATTCTGAGGGGGTCTGCGTATACAAAGGTTCAGCTTTGTGATGGCTATTGGGCAGAGGAGAATGGTTGGTATAATACTCAGATTTCCCTTCATATACCCCTTTGAATACCCCTTCAGGTACATCAAATATTCGTTTGGTCTCAGGATAAAGCTTCAGAAGACTCTTGTAATACTGTGCAAAAGCAGGTGCTGCCAATGCCCCACCCGTTGCTCCAAACCCTATAGGCTTGTTGTCATCACGCCCCACCCATACAATCGTCTCAATCGTAGGGGAATAACCACAAAACCATGCATCTACATTGTTGTTGGTTGTGCCTGTTTTTCCTGCAAGTTCCAAGCCTTCGACTCTGTGCATTCTTACCCGTACCTCGCTTGACTACATCCATCAATACATCAGTCATAAGATAGGCTTGTTCTGGTGTGGTAAAATTGCTTATCTCTTTGAGACGTGTTTCAAAAATGACAGCACCCTCTTTGGAAATAATTTTGCTCACGAGTCTAGGCTCTATCATGTGTCCTTTGTTGGCAAATACGGAAAATATTTGTGCCATCTTTAGAGGACTCAGCCCTAGGTTACCCAAGGCAATAGACATATCTCTAGGGATATGAGGCACATCCAAAAATGCCAAACGCTTACGGATAGTACTCACGCCCAAATCTGATACCAAATTAATGGTCGCTAGGTTACGCGAATGTACCAACGCTTCTCTAAAAGAGATAAACCCTTTGAAATCATGTTCATAATTCTTAGGTGACCATATCTTGGGCTTTCCTTTATAATAGTACTGAAAGGTTCGTGCTAAATCGGTCAAAGGACTGGCAGGATTGTAGCCCATATCCAAGGCTGTTTGATAGATAAAAGGCTTAAAAGAAGAGCCTGGTTGACGATTGGCTTGTGTCACACGGTTAAATTTTGATTTCTGATAATCTACGCCTCCAACCATTGCCAAAATATCCCCTGTAGCACTCTCAACTGCCACAAATGCCATATTCAAAGATGAGTTTTTAGCCGACTCTTTATATTTGCTTAGGGCTTTTTTGTACGAAGATGCCACAGCCTTTTTGGCAATTTCTTGTTGCTTCATATCTATGGTGGTATAAATTTTGTAGCCACCTGTACGAATGTCTCCTAGTTTACCCTTGAAACGTCGTAACACTTCATCAATAATTTGAGGAGCGATATTTTGGGTTAAAGAAGTTTTATGCACAACAGGTGCTTCTTTGACGGCTTTGAGATAATCACTTTGTGTAATCCATCCAATACTTTTCATACGATACAACACGCTATTGGCACGATTTAACGCTCGTTTATAATGCCGAAGAGGATTATAATAACTAGGTGCATTGGGCAAGGCTACCAATATTGCCATCTCTTTGTGTGTGAGTTCATGCATCTCTTTATGAAAGTAGCCGTTCGAGGCTGTTTTGACACCAAAATAGTTATTGCCATAAGATATTTCGTTCAAATAGCGTTCAAGTATATCTTCTTTACTCAATTCATCTTCAATTTTGAGTGCCAAGATAGCTTCTTTGATTTTCCGTGCCAGTTTCTTTTCATTGGAGAGGAGTTTATTTTTAATCAACTGTTGCGTAAGCGTACTACCACCCTCAACAAAACTCCCTGCTTGAATATCTTTGACAATCGCCCTGATAATCGCATCGGGATTGACTCCATTATGCTCAAAAAATCGTGTATCTTCCATTGCTACTAAACCCTCAATCAAAAAACCAGGGATTTCATCATAACGTGCATAAAGACGATGCTGTTTTTTAAATACATACGCCAACTTCACACCATTTCTATCATAGATAATAGAAGATATTTCAGGTTTATAATGTATCAATTTGTCAGCATCCAAAGAAATCTCTTCATACGCATAAATAAATGCAGCCGTCAATGCCACACCAAATAACATTGCCAAGATAATAGAACCTTTAACCAAACTATTAAACACAAGAACCCTTTGAAGTGATATACATCCTATTTTAGCGTATTATGCTTGATAACTCCGTGTTATGCTTAATGAGTGCTAAGACATGGCGTATTTTAGGCAAAGGTATCTCCAGATTTAATATCACTCGCATCATCGCTTGACTCACGGTAGGTTGTCGTATAGCACCTACCAAATAGCCCTGCTCCATCAACCCTTCTTGTACCAGCTGTGTCTGTGCATTACTAGGCATGAGCATAGGTACGATGAGGCTAGGACAAGGCATATCAAACTCTCTGCGTACAAGCATTTGCCGTGCTAAGATTTTTTGGTTATAGCTACTGGAATTCTTTCTAATATGCTTCATATTGACATACGCCAAAGCGATATCAAACACCGAAGGAGCCGTAGAGTAAATAATAGGCTTCGCACGATTGACCAAGAAGCTAATCACAATTTCTGAAGCCAAAATATACGCACCATAAGAGCCATAAGCTTTGCCTAGCGTACCCATCTTGATATGCCGTTCATTAATCTTAATCCCATAATATTCAAAAATTCCCAAAAGCTTGAGTCCCACAACCCCTGCTGAATGGGCTTCATCTACTATCATCATCGCTTTGTATGCCTCAGCCAAGGTAAAGATGCCTTTTGCACACAAATCTCCACCCATAGAATACACACCTTCAACGGCAATGATTTGTCTTTTGGCAGGATGGGCTTCGAGCTTTGCTTTCAAATCTTCTACATCATTATGCTTAAATATCACGACCCTATCACCCAAAAGCTGTGAAGCCATCACACCCGAAGCATGATATTCCTCATCCATAAAAAGCCTATCACCTTTACGTACCAAAGACTCAATCAAAGCTATATTCGCCAAAAACCCCGACCCCACCACAAGCCCCTCTTCAAAACCATGCTCCTCTGCCATTTCACGCTCAAAAATACGATGAATAGGATGATAACCATTCACCAACATCGAAGCCTTCGGACTCTTAATCGTATATTCATCCATAAACTTTATCGCTTTCTTAAAGAGCTTCTTATTGCGTGAGAGACCCAAATAATCATTAGAAGCCAAATCAAGTAAAGTCACATCAAAAATCTTTCGTTCTCTAAATCGCCCTGCTTTTTTAAGGGCTTGTAGTTCGTTGCTGTACATTTTATTGTTTTCCTTTTGTCATAATGATTTATATCCTCTAAAATATTGTCTTTAATAATTTCTTTAAATTCACTAAAAAACGCTTCAGCATTTAAATCTTTCAGTACATTTATATTTCCATTAGTATTTTCAATGGGATAATTTTCTAAAATTTTCTCAAAAAATGGATATAAATTTTGATTATTTGTATCTGAATAAGAGACTTTTAATAGTTGTTTATACTCTATCATTGGTTTAGAAACAGATAATGTTTTTATGAAATCATAATCACTCTCCAAATTTAGATGGTCTCCATCTATTTTTAGTGTCTCATTATTATTAAAATTAAATTCTAAGTAAGTATCATCTTGATTAAATATATTTATACTTTTTGCAAACTCTTCTTCTGATATTTTGGAGCTATCAAACGTACCTATCACCTTTGTCACCTCATCAGAGATAAAACAATCCCCCTTCTTCATCTCATCTTCAAAATACAAATCATAAACCAAACCATCAATCACGCTTTCAAAAAGTGAAGCTTCTAAGTTCATCTCTTGGTCTTTGGCAAATATAATATAATCCACCAAAGTCTCAAAGGGTTTTTGGGCTTCTTTTGAGATTTCAAAACTTTTTAATTTATCAATATCTTCAAAATTTATTATAGATTTATAAAAATTTAGTACCCTATAATTTAAAAATGAAAGTATATTTAAGAGTCCCCTATTTTCAATTTTATGTTTTATCTCTATCTGTTTTAAAGACAAAAAATTAAACTCTTCAATAGATAAGTCATTCATCAAATACTTATAACTATTCTTATGTGTAAAATCTCTTATATCCTTGCACTTATTCGTTATTTTGCAATACATAAAATCAAAGCTTTTGTCTTCTGATTTTTGATAAGTCAATATACTTTTATCATCAATACCCCTTAGCCAAAAAGCAAAGCCAAAAATAAAGATAGGTCATGAGATAACTGCTATAATCTTAAACCAAAAAAACATAAAGTTATCCCATGACAGAAATTATAACACTCTTAAGATGTATCGCACCTATAATTGCAAAAAACAAGCATAAACAACTAGAAATAATCATCCAAGCCTTGCTCTCAATGCGAGGAAGAATCACAATGTTAGGATTGAGCAGATGGAGTGAAAAAGGAGGGAGTTATCGGACAATTACACGGTTCTTTCATTCAAAGATAAATTGGGAAGAAATCAATTGGATGTTTATCAAAACGCATTTAACAAAGAAGGGTTCAATCTATCTTTTGGGTGGAGATGAAGTAGTAGTAAGCAAAAGTGGGAAGCATACTTATGGGGTAGATAGGTTTTATTCTTCTATCCAAAATCAAGTGATAAAAAGTTTGGCATTTCTCAATCTTTCGTTGATAAGCGTAGAGACAAGAAAAGCCTATCCACTAAGTACACAACAGATAGTGCGAGACAAAAAAGAAGGTTGTATCAAAGATAAAAGTGTGAAGAAGAGTAAGAAAAAAAAGGATGCTAAAGTCGGAAGACCTAAAGGAAGTGGGAATCAAGATAAAAAAGATATTGAACTCTCACCCTATCTAAAATTTGTCAAAGAGTCCGTAAATAAGGCACTTAAACGGATTGACAAGCATATTGATATTGTCTATTTTGTCTTTGATGGAGCATTTGGAAATAATCCTGCTGTACAAATGGTTAGGCAATGTGGATTGCATATCATTTCTAAACTTCAAAAAAATTCTGCACTGGTATTTCCTTATAGTGGAGAGTATGCAGGAAGAGGGAGCTCCTAGGAAATATGGAGATGCTATTGACTATGATAATCTTCCTGAACCCTATCTAAAATCAGATAGCATAGACGAAGATAAAAATATCCAAACAAGAATTTATCAAATGGAAATGTCCCATCGTAAATTTTCTGATACTCTCAATGTTGTGATTATCCAAAAGAGAAATTTAAGCACAGGTAAAATCTCTCATGTGAATCTCTTTTCTACCGATGTAACATTGGATTATGAAAAGGTTATTGATTACTATTCACTTCGCTTTCAGATTGAATTTGTCTTTAGAGATGCCAAGCAGTATTGGGGAATGGAGGATTCTATGAACATTAAGAAAATACCTATCCATAATTGGGCAAATCTCTCTACTTTTATGGTCAATTTCTCTCATGGATTACGCCAAAATTCTGATATGAATGAGATGAGTATTCTTGACCTTAAAGCCCACTACCACGGGCTTAAATACGTCAAAGAGGTATTTAAATTGCTTCCCCATTTACAATACCTTAGCCAATTTGTATTTTTACTAAAAAATAGCTATTTTCTTCTTCTCTAACCCTCCTATTTACGGGGTTTGAACTTTTCAAAATATGCTCATTTTCATTTTGGCGAAGGTATTGCATTTAGCTAACGAGTATTTAATTCAGAAGGTATCCATTAAGATTGCGAATTTAGGGGCGATTCACTCTCGTGAGAGGGTGGCTTAGAGGGGGTTTTTGGCTAAGGTATTGCTTTAAGCCACTCTTTAAGATACTTCTCTGCTTTTTGTGACTTATCATCTAAGACTCCATCTCCTGCTTTATCTTGTTTTTTTCTCTTAAATTCATCCTCAAAGTAAGCCATAGCCAAAGAGAGAGCTTTTTCATTTTGACCCTCTACACTTTTGACGGCTACCTCATTTGCATCTGCACTAAATGCCTTAGCAGTCTCTATAACGCCCATAGGCTTAGTACTCTCTGCATCTACATACACATAATGCTTATGACCATTAACATCTAAAACTACATAAGCACCCTCTTCCCTACCTTTTCTCGTTACTGTGAGTTCCTCTTTAAGTTCTGCTAGGCGAGAAAACTCTGTTTTATTTTCTTCTCTAAATGCTCTTAACTCTTTTAAATAATCCAATACTTCATCTCTTTCATTGTTTTCTTTTTTATACTCTTCAAACAGTTCTACTGTGCCTATCTCTTCGTTTTTGGTATAAATTTGGTTGTCTTCTCCAATCATTGTATGCGAAGATTGGAGCTTTACAAAGGCTTTTTGAGAAAGTGCAATGAGGTTTTCTATCTCTTTCGTTGGTTTGAAATTATGAATATAGATATTTTTGGCTTTTGTACCAATACGATTAACCCGTCCTATGCGTTGTATCAGCTTCGTAGCATTCCACGGTATGTCATAGTTATAGATGATATGACTTCGGTGTAAATTAATTCCTTCTGCTAATGTATCGGTGGTAATTATCATCGTATAATTGTTTTTCTGTTTCTCTATGGGATAATTGGCATCAAAATTTTCTTGAATATTCACCTTCATCTCTTCACGATTTTGGCTTGTGATAAAGAGGATTTTTTTGTTCTCTATATTCTTTTTGAGATATTCCAAAGTATCCACCGATTCTGTAAAGACTACGATTTTTTTACTATTATTTACTAAGTCCTCTTTTTTTTATCTCTTCTCTAAACTTTTCTAATTTTGGGTCTTTATGTATCTCTTTCCATTGCTCTACTAAGTTTTTAAATATAAAGTAATCTTCTTCTAAATGAGGTAAAAAGTTTGCTTCAAAATCATTTTTATTCAAAACTCTAATCTTGCCTTTATCTTTTAGTTTTTGGATAAAATCATCATAATCTTCACTGTTTTCATCATAATCCAATATATCAGAAGATTTTTTGCCTAGATATATTTTATCCTCTTTGAAATTTGCTATAAAAGTCTCATAGCGTTTTAAGTGCCTATAGATAGAGATTTTGAAGGCTTCAAGCGAACTCTCAAATCGTTTGATAAGCAGGGTTTTCATAATTCCAGCCAGTGGATTTTTATCAAAGATATTATCATTCTCTGTTTTGTAATACTTGATTCGTGCTTCTGCTGTGAGATAATGAAGGGCATTAAATCGTGTATATTTTAACTCTTCACTTATCTTCTTTCCTGTATCTATAAATATATTTTTTAATCCTTCTTCTAGCTCATATTCATGCTCTATGGGTGCTAATACCTCGGGAAATATTATATTATGGGATTGTATATCTGCTCGTGTTCGCCGTATCATAATCGTTTTAAGCACATCTTCTCTTATTTCTTGGGAGAGTATTTTAAGTGCTTGAGCATCTATTCCCTCATTAGAATTGATAATCTCTTTAAAATCTATCTCTTTTTTGTTTGAAAAAAGTTTCAAGATTTCTACAACTTTCTATGCTAGAGACTTTGGTATTTTGAAAAAGTGCAATTTGATTATAGAGGTCTTTGGGTGTATTGTTTTAGGCGTAGCAGAGAGTAAAATCACTTTTTTGTTGAGGCATATTTGGGAGAGTTGCTTGTATCTTGTCGCTTTGCTATTTTTAAATTTATGAGACTCATCTATAATAATGAGTTCATAGCTTTGAGACTTTATTTTATGCAAAGAAGCCAAAGAAATAATATCATATTTTAGAAAATCAAACTCTCTCATCGTGTCTTCCCATTGTATCTTTACAGCAGGAGGAATGACGATAAGTACCTTTTTTTTCAAAGTATGCTCTATCTTTTTAAGAAGCATTGCCACAACCACAGTTTTACCAAGCCCCACCACATCTGATAAGAAAAATCCATTATGAAGCTCTAATTTTTCTATCCCATCATTCACCGCTTCTATCTGATAAGAAAGCTTTTGATACTCTTTTGGCAGAATAATACCTTCTTCACTCAAAAAATCAATACGAGAACCAAAATGTTCTATGAGGAGTTTGATATAGAGTTGATAAGGACTAATATTCTCTTTTGTAATCTCTTTTACTTTTCGTGGATAATTCTTTAACTTCTTAAAAATCTTTTCATCAATGTCTTTATCTGTAAGCCTATCAGCATGTTTCCATAGTATATTAAAGAGTTTCGTAGATTCTTCTATATGATATTGGTTTTCTTCATTGATATTCGTTTCAAAATTGCCAATGAGTCCATTGTGTGTAAAGTTTGAAGAGCCTATAAAAAGCCCTCCTCGTAAATTATCATAACTTTTATGACTATCTTCATTTTCATTTCTATAGATATAAAGCTTAGAGTGATTATTATTGTGCCTAACAGCTCTTATCTCTAATCTCTGATTGAGCATCAAATATTTGATTAAATCTACATTATCAAATTGATTCTCATCTATTTTTACTTGTAAATCTTTGACTAAGTCATCGGTAATATCATCTAAGGAATCTTGTGTAGCATCAAGGATATTTTTCTCCGTATTAATACCTACCAAGATACGCGTATGTTTATGCTTTAATAATTGAGAAACTTTATCAAACCCTGACAATCTAAAATACCCCACCAAAATATCAAAGAATCTAATCTCTTCTCTATCCAATGCTAAGCTAAGCTTCTTTTTAAGCGTATTTGAGCCTTGATTGGTGGTAAATACTTTAAAATCTGAAGTTAATACTTCTAATTCTTCTGATAAGGTTGAGGACATATTTACTAGCCTTCTAAAATCCATGGTAAAATCGCTTCAACTTGCAATCCCATAGCCGTACTCTCAAACCCCTCTACAGACAAAATATACTTCTTACAAAATCCTTCTACCATACAGCCCCCTGCTTTGCCTTGCCATAAATCACTCTGCAAATAAGCTTCTAAGTCTATGGAGTCAAAGGTGGCGAAGTGGTAATGGGTGGCTGAGATGTCTGAGAAGGCTAGTGTTTTTGATTGGTAGTGTACTGAGGAGATGATGGAAATGGTTGAGCCACTTTGTATCTCTAAGATACGTCTTGCATCTTGTATATTTTTGGGTTTTCTGAGTATTTCTCCATTTTCTGAAGCGATGACCGTATCTGCACAAAGTAGAGGAGTTTCTAAACCAAACTCTCGTATGGCAGAGTCTAGTTTGCCTTTACTTGCCCTATAGACAAAGTCTTTGGCGATGTTTGTTGTGATTTGTTCTTCGTCATATTGGGTAGATTTTTGAATGAAGTCGATACCAAAGTTACGCAGTAATAAAGCACGGCTAGGTGATTGTGAGCATAAACAAATCATTACATTCCTCTCAAAGACACACCCATCCAAAGGGCTACAAATCCTAAAAGTATATTCAGAGGTAAAAGGATATGAGGGATATATGCCAGTTGTGCTTTGGCTTGAGCCATCTCTCCTTGGGCGAAGAGTTTCCATGCTTTACGACGCTTGACATACATATAAGTATAAATACCTAGCATAATTGTCCACAGTATTTCTTTGGATAAAAAGAGTGATTTTAATGCTCCATGATGCCCTTTTGTAGCAATTGCCATCGTAAGCCCTGTGATAAATAAGAGGATAATAAAGGGCATCACTAGATTAAACAGTCTTCCCATAATCTGCAGGGTAATCCCTAGCCTTTGCTTGGGTACTAACATAGAAGCCATCACATCACTTTGTAACATCTCTTTGGCTGTGACACCTCCTCTAGCAATAACGGGATGCACCGTTAAACGCATAGCAATCATACCACCCACCCAAATAAAGGCGGAGAAGACATGCAAGACGATGATAAAGTGTCCATAGGATGCAAATAATGCTGTCATACTAGCTTTGCCTTGACATACGCCAATGCTTCTTCTTTGGCTTGGGAAATTTTAGACGCATCTTTGCCTCCTGCTTGGGCGAAGTCGGGACGACCTCCTCCTCCTCCACCTAAGATTGGAGCGATTTCCTTTATCCAGTTTCCTGCTTTGATAGACGTTGCTTTAGACCCACAAGCTATCAGCACTTTGTCACCCTTCTTTTGGAAAAGCATAATGGCTATATGCTCATACTTATTTTTCGCTTCGTCAATGAGGGCTTTGATATCAGCACTTTCTACCTCTTCTATAATGACCATACTACCTTGTATCTCTTGTGCTACAAGTTCTGTTTTCGTACTTTTTACTGCGATTTGTAGCTCTGCTTTGAGGGTTTTTATTTGCTCTTTCAGCTTGGCAATACCGATAAGTGCATCAGGACTTTTGAGTTCAGATTTAATCATCTTTATCTCTTCTCTTAGTCCATGAATGACATGAATAGCCTTCGTACCACAAATGGCTTCTATCCGTCTGACCCCTGCACTTACCCCTGATTCTTTGCTAATCATAAAGATACCAATCTCAGAAGTGTTTTGTACATGTGTACCTCCACAAAATTCTACAGAGACATCAGCAAGGTTGACCACGCGTACCCTATCACCATACTTTTCACCAAATTGAGACTTGGCTCCTGAGCCTTGGGCATCTGCTATATCCATCTCTTGGGTTACCGTAGTCACAGAAGTAGCAATTTTATTATTGACCCATGATTCGACTGCGTTAATTTCATCTGCTGTCATCGCCTTGGGGTGTGAAAAGTCAAAACGCAATCTATCAGATTCTACCAAAGAACCTGCCTGTGAAATATGCTCACCCAAAATCTCAAACAATCCAGCATGAAGTAGATGTGTAGCAGAATGATGCTTGGTAATTTGTTCTCTACATCTATCGAGTGTAGCTACAACTGTATCACCCATATTGAGCATACGACGTACTTCTATCTGTGAAAAGTGTATATCAAGGAATTTCTTACTGTCCAAGATATATCCTCTACCTTCAATCTGTCCTTTGTCCCCTATTTGTCCACCTGACTCTGAATAAAAAGGGGTTTTATCGAGCATAATCCACCCTATATCACCACTATTAAGTACCGTGACACGTTTGAAATTGCTGTCTAAAAGTCCCCAAACCTTGACTTCTACACGAGATTCTTCATAGCCTACAAAGCTATTGATACCAAAATTTTCTTTGAGTATTTTGAAATCACCTGTAGCTACTGCGTCACCTGTACCTTTCCAATGGGCTTTGGATTGGGCTTTTTGTGCGTCCATCTTCGCATCAAATGCTTCTTTATCTAAGGCAATATTTTTTTCTCTAAGCATATCTTCGGTCAAATCCAAAGGGAAGCCATAGGTATCATAGAGTTTAAAGGCTACTTCTCCATCAAAAATCTCTTTAGTATGTGCTAATTCTTCATTAAAGAGCTTAATTCCTGCGTCAATCGTATCAAAAAATCGCTCTTCTTCAAGCTTCATACTACTTTTAATTGTGATAGATTTATCTATCAAATAAGGATAATTTACTCCCATTAAAGATACGAGTGTATCGACGAGTTTATACATAAATGGTACTCTAATCCCCAACAAGTATCCATGACGAATCGCTCTACGCATAATACGGCGAAGCACATAACCACGCCCTTCTTTATCGAAGTTTACCCCTTGTGCCAAGAGAAAAGAACAAGAACGTAAGTGGTCGGCAATCACTCTATAAGAAGCTGAATTGGACGCATCAAAATCATATTTTGTACCCACAATGTCACCAATTTTGTCCAAAAATGGCATAAAGAGTGAAGAGTGATAATTATTGGTATGACCTTCTTTTATTGCCACAACTCTTTCTAATCCCATACCTGTATCGATACTAGGCTTGGGTAGTACGGTCAGTTCTCCTGATTTGTCTCTGAAGTATTGCATGAAAACCAAATTCCAAATCTCCAAAAATCTGTCACCTTCTCCACCCATTTTGTCTTCAGGACTATTAAACTCTTCTGCACCTTGGTCATAAAAGATTTCACTCGAAGGGCCACAAGGTCCCGTATCTCCCATCTGCCAAAAATTATCTGCATCTCCAAAACGCACAATTCTATCGGCCGATATATGCTTTTTCCATAGCTCTTCTGCTTCATCATCACTATCATGTACAGTGACCCAAAGCCTATCAATAGGAAGGTTAAGATATTTTTCGTCTGTCAGAAATTCCCATGCATGAGCAATAGCTTCTTCTTTAAAGTAATCTGCAAAAGAAAAATTGCCTAGCATTTCAAAAAGGGTATGATGTCGGGCTGTATAGCCTACATTGTCAAGGTCATTGTGTTTTCCACCTGCTCTAAGACAAGTTTGAGAAGACGTAGCACGAGGCACAGAAGGAACAGGGGCTTCCCCTGTGAAGATTTTTTTGAATTGAACCATACCTGCGTTGGTAAACATAAGTGTATCATCATCAGGAACTAGGGGTGAAGAGAGAATGAGCTCATGCCCTTTCTCTATAAAAAAATCTAAATATACTTGGCGAATATCCATAATAAAACAATCCTCTATAACAGAGCTATTGCTCTATGTATTAATTAAGAATATTCTATCTAAAATGTGATTAAAAATTACAGATAAAAGATACAGGCATCATCAATATCATAATCAAATCTACCATCACCATAGGTTGTACTTGCACCAAAAGAGACACATTGATAAGGGATACCATTTTTGCCTTCATCTGCATAATCTACAATACGGACGATATCATCAAACCTAGTATCATTATCATAATTACCCTCAAGTCTGCTAAAGTCAAACTCACAATTATCAGGAGGGTAAAAAGTAAACTCACCATTGGCAGGTGTCGTCTCCCATGCTGACATAGAGTCACAAAAATAAGGTATATTCCCATAAGAAAATCCCTCTTCATCTACTAAAAAGAGTGTAACTAGATTGTTTTGAGAATTATTACCTCCACTAGTGTTATCACTGCTACCACATCCATTGAACATAAAAACCAGTGCCAATAAAGAGATGAGTACGATATTATTATTTTTCATTTATTTTCCTTTTGGTTGTAGTATAGCTAAATATCCTTTTGGATTTCTAGCAACTTTTGAGCAATCTTGGCACTGCCTTCTTTCTCGACCATCTCTACTAAGCCATGACTCACTATAGACAGGTCTTTGTCTAGTAATGCCATGACTTTCAAAGCATCCACGTTATTTTCTCTCATCAGCCATGCCAAATCTTTGCTCACTAAAAATTGTGCATTATGGTATTGATGGTCTGACGCTGCATAAGGATAAGGGATATAAAGTGTAGGCAAAGCTGTAGCAGAGAGTTCCCACAAGGTAGAAGCCCCTGCTCGTGCTACGGCAAAATCTGCTTCTTGCATATACTTTGCCAAGTGCGTCGTAAAGCCAAAGACCTCAGCCTCTATGCCTATGTCTTTATATGCTTTGTTTACTGCGTCTATGTTTCTCTGTCCTGCTTGATGGATAATCTTGATGCCTTGTGCTTTGAGCTTAGGTGCTAAAAGAAGTGCCAAATCATTAATCGCTTTAGCCCCTTGTGAACCACCCAAAAAGATAATCGTCTTCACCGTTGTTCTTATCCGTGCATTGTCAAAAAAGATACTCTTAATCGGATAGGCTTTGATAGGGCTTTCTTCCAGATAAGAAGAGATAAAGGTATGAGCAAAAGGCTTAAACAGCTTATTCAACGAGCCTATAGAAGCATTTTGTTCATGAATGACTAGAGGAATACCCGCAAGTTTCGACGCAATCACAGCAGGAGCAGAAGCAAACCCTCCCACAGAAAATACCACAGAAACTTGATGGGTCTTAAATATCTTGCGTACTTTCAAGGCTGAGAGCAGTATCTTCAACAGTGAAGTAACTTTACCCACAATACCTTGATTGACCACCCCTCGTGTAGATAAGAAATAACGCTCTACAAAGTCCTTGTCTTGCTCAAACCATTGCCTGTCTTGTCCTGTAGTTGAACCAATATAGATTAAATCTTCTTCTTTGAGAGACTCTTTAACGGCTTGGATAATCGCTAAATGTCCTCCTGTCCCTCCTCCTGTCATGACGATACTCATTGAATATTTCCCCTTTCATCTCTTGGTACATTTTTTGAAATCATCAAAACCATCCCTATGGCAATACAAGACGCGATAATATGAGAACCTCCATAACTCAAAAAAGGTACAGCAATACCCTTGATAGGCGTAATACCCGAAATACCATAAGCATTCAAGATAAAAGACGCTGAAATCAAAAGCCCCACCCCAATAGAAAAGAGGTATTCCATAGGATTCTCTACCTTCGATGCTATCTTAAAAATACGAAAGACAATCAGCAAAATAGTGAATGTCACCAAGCACAAGCCAACAAAGCCTAGCTCTTCAGAAATCCCTGCCAAAATAAAATCCGTATGTACCTCAGAGAGATACCCTAGTTTAAACTGTCCATTGCCCAAGCCTTCTCCCCAAAAGTGACCATTGTGTATGGCATTAAGAGAGTTAGAGATTTGATACGGTTCTTTGACAGCGTCTATCCGTAGATTTTGCATCGATTCAAAAGGCAAAAAGGACAAAATAGAGTCTTGTACCGTTCCCCACCAAGACTTAATCCTTGCAATACGATGAGGTGCCAAAGAGATAAGCCCCACAAAAGCCAAAAAAACCACAGAAATCATACTCACAAAAAACTTTTTGGAACTTCCTGCAAACATAAACAAGACCATGAGTGTAGCACCAAGGACAACCACCTGACCCAAATCTTTTTGAAATACAGCGATAATAATCACAGCAATCACAAACAAAAAGAGATAAGGTGCATAGGCTTGAAGCTCTTCAACAAAGGTCATTTTCTTTTTATTGAATAGCTTACGAGAAAAACTCCACACAATAAAAAATACAAAGCCCACCTTGAAAAACTCTACAGGTGCTACAGAGAAAGCACCTACGCGTATCCATCGTTTGGCTCCTCCTACAGCATGTACCAAACTCTCTGGCAAAAACTGCATCGAAATCATCGCAATAAAAAACACGCCAAACAGTGTCAATCCTATAGGTACCAGCCATTTCTCAGGGTTAAGCTTCGTCAAAAATACCATAATAAGGAATCCAAGTAAGACAAAGGCACTTTGACGCATAAAAAAATGTAAATCTTGATATTCTAAATAGCGTATCGTATAAACCGAAAGAGAATAACTCATTATTAAGGATAAGGTCAAGAGTGTCATTACTCCTGCTAAAAGTGCTTTATCAATCATTTGGACTCTTTACTTTGGTATCAATAGGTATTTTACCAAGTTTATAGATAAATTTGTATAAAATACTGTTTAATTTAGGGAATTTAATGGACACAAACATAGAGAACGAAGCCATACTCAATAGAAAAAATAAAATTGCTTTTCTTTATATACTCATTTTTCTTATGATGTTACTCTTTCTCTTTTCTGTATTCAATACCGTCACCTCAGACCGACGTGTGCCTAGTAATCATAGTATTATCCACGACCGTTCCTTTCGTGGAGCGATTATTTCTGCTGATGGCTATACGCTAAGTCGCTCCAACAAAAGCTATCAGGCTATCATAAGGGGGGCGAGTATCAAGCCTGATAAAAAACCTCTTTTTATCAAACTTTTTTCACTCTATAGTGGTATCTCACAAGACATTATCTCTGCACGTTTCCAAAATAAAAAAGGCAAAGAGATTCAAGGAAATATTATACTCTCCGATACTATCTCTAGCCGTTCGGCCATGCGACTCAAAGCACTAGCCTATAAATTACGCCAATTTAAAGTCTTTTCCTCTATCAAAAATCGTAATGGCATAGAAGTCGTGTTTGGCTTGGATATTATAGAAAATGGAGAAAACCGTGCGTTCCCCTTGCATGATATACTCTCTCCTACACTAGGTTATGTACGAGACAACACGATAGGACGCTATACCAGACCTTTGGGACAAAAAGGCTTGGAACGTGCCTATGATAAGCATATTACCTCTAAAAAGAATGGCTATTTTAAAGGTAAACGTGATGTCGTAGGTGCTGTTATTCATGACAAGAACTCCCAAAGTCATACGCGTGTAGATGGGCTAGATTTACACCTCAATATCCCTCTATCACTGCAAAGACGTGTAGAACTGATGATTGACCAAATGCAAATTAGCATAGATGCCGAAGAAATCCTCGTAGCTATCATGCAAAGCGATACAGGCAAAGTCCTTACCTTTGCTACTACCAATCGCTATAACCCTGCGAATATCAGACAAGAAGATATTGCTGCACTCGTACCCAAATTTACAGAATACCCTTACGAAGCAGGGTCTGTCCTCAAACCTCTTACCATTGCCATAGCCCTAGAAAAAGGTAAAATTACACCCAATACATGGTTTCATACAGGATACAAGCGTTTTGATATTACAGCAGGACAGAGCGTCAGAGATGATGACTATTTTGAGTCGATGTCGGTAACGGATATTATTACACACTCGTCCAATATTGGCACATCTCAAATTTCATGGAGGCTCACAGGGGAAGAATATAGAGAAGGCTTACTCAAATTTGGTATTGCACAAAAAACGGGGATTGACCTCTCTAGGGATTTACCAGGGTCACTCAAGTCAGTCAGACTACTCAAGCACAAAATGCACCGAGCCAATTCTGCTTTTGGCTATGGTATGATGGTCACACTCACTCAGATGATGAAAGCCTATTCAGCATTCAACAATGAGGGTCTAGCCATGACACCTAAATTGGTCAATTATCTACAAAGTGCCGATGGTAAGAAATATACTCTCCCTCCCCTCATCGGCAACAAACAAGCCATCAGCAAAAAAACGGCCAATGAAATCCATACTATGCTTCTTGAAGTAGTCAAGCGTGGTACAGGTGTGGATGCACAATATAAAGGGCTAGAAGTCGGTGGTAAAACAGGCACAGCACATATTGCCAAAAATGGTAGGTATGTCAAAGAATACCACAGTAGCTTTTATGGTTTTGCTAACGATAAAGAAGGGCATAAATATACCATAGGAGCCTTGGTCATCCGTGCCAAAGAACGCTACAAGTATTTTGCTTCCAAATCAGCCGTACCCACCTTTAGGCGTACCTTAGATATATTGGTAGAATTAGAATACCTCAAACCAGAAGGCAATATTACAATCTTTCCCAAAATCAAAATAAAAGTACCTGAGAATAATATCACAGATGCTAACCTAAGTGACAATAACCTAAGTGATAATAATATCAGCGAAGACAATATCAGTACTCCAATACCAGTCTATCAAGCACCTACACCCAAAATCAAAAAATATCCCCCCAAAAGACAACAATATAAACCTAAACCTAAACCTAAACCTAAACCTAAACCTAAACCCAAACGTAAATATGAATCCTTTGAGGATATGTTTTAGAAGATACTTATTTTCCCTTTAATGCTTTTAACTCTTTGAGTAACGCTTTTCTCTCTTCTTTGAGTCCTTGCTCTGCTTCTGCTTCTAGTTGTTTTAATTCTGTTTCTATCGATTTTTGTTTGGCTAGTAAAGCTTTATGTTCTTCTTTGGGTGAAAGTTTTTTCGGCTTAAAGTCGGGTTTGGCGATTATTTTCTCTACAGCTTTGATATCCGTATAAATAATATTCGCCTTTTTGATACCATTTATCATAAGGGTATCAACGTTTACTTTTTTGTCATAAAAGAAAGATACCTCTTTCGTTCCCATGAATTGCGATACTTTAGAATTATTGGTATTTAATACAGAAACATTATAATCATTCCCCACAATTCCCAAGCTTTTTAGCCATTCAGGTGTAATTTTAATCACTCCTTCATAGTATTTCACCCTTGGTCTAATCTTCATAGAGATACTTCGTTGTTTACATTCTCCTTCGTCTGTGACATACGCCAAGATAGATTTAGGATACTCTTTGGGGTCTTTTATCTCTATTGATACGCTACACTTTCCCTTGCTACAGTTTGTATTTATAGGTAAGTTTCCTACTTTTATACGCTTAAAGGTACTGTCTGTACTCTTGTCTTTGGGAGTACAAAGAGGTAAGTTTTTATAGAGTAATTCATAATGCTCCTCCAATAGAACCGTCAGTTCTATTGCTTTTTCTTTCTCTACTTTTTGCTCTGTTGCTTTCTCTTGAGTACTCATAATATCTTCGATTTTGATATTCTTCACCTCAGCTATCAAGTTATTGCCCATAGAAATCAACATATTTCCCTTAAAGAAGAACAATACCCCTACAATAATAAAGAGTAAAATAAAGGTCATCCCTATCCAACCTATCCTTGTTTTGCCTTTGGAAGATTTCTTCTGCCTATTGGGCATCAAGGTATCCTCATCTATCAGTTGTATTTCTATGGTACTTTCTGTATCTGTATTCATTCTTGTACCCTTTTAAACTTTATTTGATTTTATTATATCCAAAGATTATCAATCAAGCGTGGCTTACCCACCCACCCTGCGACCAAAATAATAGTATTGCCTATCTCTACACTGGGTATAGAGACAAATTGACGATTGACAATGGCTACATACTCTATCTTGTCTGCTTCACCCATTACTTCACGCATCTTCTGCTTAATATTCTGACTCTCTAACTCTCCTGCCATCACCATCTTTACAGCAGACTTCAAAGCAGAAGAAAGACACAATGCACGTTTCTTTTGAGATGCGTCGAGATAGATATTGCGTGAGCTTAATGCCAAGCCTTCTGTATCACGGACTATCTCACAAGGGACTATCCTTACATCCATAAAATAATTCTTGCTCATTTGGGTAATCAGTGCCAACTGTTGGGCATCTTTTTTTACCAAAATACGCACGGGTCGCAGAAGAGAGATTGAGTAGTTTCATCACCACTTGAAGCATCCCATCAAAATGCCCAGCACGTTTGGAGCCTTCGAGTACATATCCCCCTATCGCAGGAGCAGCAATACAGAGTTCATCTTCTTCATACATCGTATCAATACTTGGCATAAACAAGATATCTACCTTTGCCAATTCACAAATCTTAATATCGGCTTTGTCCTTGCGTGGATACGCATCCAAATCTTCACCCTCCAAAAACTGTGTCGGATTGACAAAGATAGAAACAATGAGACTTTCATTCTCTGCTCTTGCTTGTTGAATCAAAGAAAGATGCCCCTGATGTAACGCTCCCATCGTAGGCACAAACCCTATCGTGCCTGACAAATGCCTCTTGGCTTCATATAATGCCTCTATTGTGTATGCAATGATCATCTCTAATCCTCTATTTTGTTATATTTTGGTAGAATTTTACCAAAAAAGTCTATAAGCTAAAAGGAATTTCCCCATGGATGCGTATGAATACAGTGAATTACTCAAATCTCTCACAATTAAAATGGAAAATATCAAAAATATTGTCAAACCTGATAAGCTTCAAGCAAGACTACAAGCAATAGGCACCATGCAAGAAGACAGTAGCTTTTGGCTAGATGTGAGCAAAGCAGGAATCATCTCCCAAGAAAAGACCAAAACAGAACGTCTAGTAGCCACCTATTCCCATGCCCTAGATGCCGTTAATGATGCCTCAGACTATTTTGAACTCTCACAAGCAGAACATGATGAAGAAACCCTAGAAATGCTCTATGAAGATGCCCCTAGCCTCCAAGAAAGCACCAATGCCCTAGAAGTACAAATGATGCTCAGTGGTGAACATGATGCCAACAACGCCATCGTCTCCATTCACCCAGGGGCTGGTGGTACAGAGAGTCAAGATTGGGCAAATATGCTCTACCGTATGTACCTGCGTTGGGCAGAACGTCGAGGCTTCAAAGTCGAAGTCCTAGACTACCAACCCGCAGAAGAAGCAGGAATCAAAGATGTCTCCTTCATCATCAAAGGCGAAAATGCCTACGGATACCTCAAAGTAGAAAATGGCATACACCGACTCGTACGCATCTCCCCTTTTGATAGCAATGCCAAGCGTCATACTTCCTTCTCTTCTGTGATGGTCTCTCCTGAGGTGGATGATGACATAGACATCACCATAGAAGACAAAGATATACGCATAGACACCTACCGTTCAAGTGGTGCAGGAGGTCAGCACGTCAACAAAACAGAATCAGCCATTCGCCTCACCCACATACAAACCAATATCGTCGTCCAATGTCAAAATGACCGAAGCCAACACAAAAACAAAGCCGCCGCGATGAAGATGCTCAAGTCACGTCTCTATGAATACGAAATGGCAAAAAAACAAGCCCTCTTAGATGGTGTAGAAAAATCAGACAACGGCTGGGGACACCAAATACGTTCCTACGTCATGCAACCCTACCAACAAGTCAAAGACACACGCTCAAACATTCCCTACACCAACATAGATGCCATCCTAGACGGAGACATCAACCAACTCCTAGAGGGTATTTTGATTGCTCAGGCAAAGTAAGGAAAGAATCTGAAACTAAGAAGCCTACATATAGATAAGTATAAAATGTTCAAAGATTTTGATATTAGCTTTGTAGATAAAAATGATGAGCCTTTGCCTATTATTATTTTGGCTGGAGTGAATGGGAGTGGGAAGACTAGTCTTTTGGAGAGTTTATATAATTTAGATTTACTTAAAAATAGCTATGTTGAAGTTCATCAAACAACAAAATCTGATATTGTAGAAGTATTTAAAAAAGATGGTATAAAATATTTTAATGCAGGGATAAATGAAATAGCTAAAGTCAAAAAAGAATTTGTTAAATATTGGTATAATTTAGTGAAGTTTCATAATAAGAGAAATGATGAAATTACCGAAGAACTACAAAAATTTATTAAAGAAATATTTGGTAAATTAACAATAAGTGTTACCTACAGCCATATAGACGAAGATGATAATATATTTTTTAAGAATGATAAAGATGAAAAATTTAAGATTAGTGAACTATCAACAGGGGAACAAACATTATTTGCAAAAATCCTCTATCTATTCTTTCAAGATTATAAAGACAAAGTCATCCTCATAGATGAACCTGAACTTTCATTACATCCTAGTTGGCAAAATAGCATTTTAAAAATTTACGAAAACTTTGCACTCAAAAATAATTGTCAAATTATTATCGCTACGCATTCTCCTCATATTATTGGTGCGGCTAACCCTGAATATCTTCGTGTTTTAAACAAAATAGAGGATAAAATTGAAGTGCTTGAATATTCACAAAGTTATGGCTTAGAATTTAATGAAATTTTGACTAGTATCATGGGTGTTAAATATTTGCGTACGCCTATTGTAGCCCAAAAAATGGCTAACGTGAAATCTATGATAGTTCAAAATGAATATGACTCAGATGAATTTAAAAAAGAGTGGAGTCAACTTGAAGAGATATTGGGTAAAAAATATTTAGATTTAAAACTTTTGAAACTTGAAATTACTTCACGAAGAAAAAATGTTTAAAATCACTAAAAAAGAACCCTCATTTTTTATAAAAGCCAAAAATAAAGTTTTCTAAAAACAAGAGAAGAGTATGACAATATCGTCAATCCTTGTGTTGATGACCCTGAGGATTACTTTGACTATTTACCTACTGGTGAGATTGTTTCTAACACAAATTGTATTAAATCTAAATTTACCATTGAACTTTTTAGATTAGGAGAAACATCAAGCGATTTTTTGACACAAGAGAGAAAAAAAATAGCGAAGAAGTTTGTGAAATTTTTGATTATGAGTTTCAGAGTTTTATTAAAGCTGTCTATTTAAAAATATAATCGTCTATCAAATCCCCTCTCGCACTCCAAACCCAACTGAGCCGTCATATCATCCATAACCGTATCCAAAATATTACCTATAATTTCACTTGATGTATGCATTTTAAACCATCTATTTTTCTCTGTGATAAACTTTTTACTTGTATAAGTTTTCCCCTCTTGGGTGGCTTCTAATGTGAAGCTTAGGGTACTTCTTACCTCTAAAGATGCAAAGGTCAAGACCCACAAAAAAACATCACTTTTTCTCAGACTCCAGCCACCATGTTTGAGCCTAAAGTCTATAGGTGCTGTCATATTACATCTTTGTAATATTGTTTGCATAGCTTTATAGATTTTCTGTGCTTCGGCTTCTTGTCCTTGCATTTTTTCATAGACAAAACCAAAACTTTTATTTTTAAATGCAAATTTTCTCCATATAAAATCAGGATATTGTTTACCTGTATAGAGTCCTAACTTAGTCGGTGGATGCTCTTTTTCAGCTGCAAAAAATTGCATACTATGGATAAAATTTGCTAAAGATTTTTCAAAGGGTTTGGAGTCTATGAAGCTTAGAACTTGTAGCTCATTTTGGTGTAATACTTTGAGGTTTTCTACGGAGTGAGCTAGGTTTTGCCATTGATTTTTACTCCACAAACGAGAGAGTGTCATCTTGCTATCATGACAATAGGTACAAGATTCGATGATACTTTCTAACGCTAAAGCCTCTTGGTTAGACGCATGAAATTCTACATAATCATAAAGCTCTGTGGCATTATATTCAGGACTTTGAAAGTAGGCTAAGACAGCTACATTGTATTGGTGTATCTCTTGTAAGCCTAATCCTCCATCAGAGCTAAGGCTTTTCCATTGCTCTTTGGTCTTCAATCCAGAGATATGCATTTGATTTTGATGACAATAGGTACATATCATTTCACTAGCATAGAGTGTAGAGATAAAATATATCCATGCTCCTAGTATATACTTCATATTTGTCCTTTTTAATTTATCCTGTAAAGGTAGGGGTCAAAACCTTATCTTCTAAAGTATATACCCCATCACAACGCTTTGCCATATCTATATCATGCGTGACAAGTACTAGCCCTGCTCCTGTGGTTTTACAGTAGTCTAGGAGTACATCCATCACCAAGGTAGCTGTTTCTTTGTCTAGGTTTCCCGTAGGCTCATCAGCAAAGATGATACGGGGCTTTTTACTCAATACCCTAGCGATAGAGACACGCTGTTGCTGTCCACCAGAGAGGTCTCCGATACGCTGTTTCATCAGCTCTTGTATCTGTAGTTTCTCCAATATTCCCTTGTCCAACTCTTGACCACTAAGCATACTTGCCACGTCGATATTGTCCATAGCAGACATCCCCTTGAAAAGATAATGAAACTGAAAGATAATCCCTATATCATAGCGTCTCAAAGCTTCTATTTTATCATCTGTTAAGTGATAAATATCTTGCCCTAATAAGTGTACACTGCCTTCATTGGGTGACATAAAAGTAGAAAATATATGTAAAAGGGTAGATTTACCTGAACCACTGCGTCCTACAATAGCCTTGGACTCATAGGGTGCTAGGGTAAAATCTATATCGCTAAAGAGTGTATAATCAAAACGATGAGCAATAGACTGAGCTTCTAGAAGTGCTTGTGACATAAAGTGCCTTTAAATAAAGTAAGGTATTTTAGCACAAAAAATATAGATAAACAGAAAGAAGAACAGAAAGAAGCAAAAATACCACTGCCAAGAGGCAGTAGATTAAGAGGGGGTTAGCCCATTTGTGCAGCAACCTCAGCAGCAAAATCTTCTTCTGCTACTTCGATACCTTCACCTACTTCTAAACGCGTAAATGAAGTGATTTGAGCTGTACCACCTGCTTGTTTTGCTTTATCAGCAATATACTCAGCAACGGTCTTGGTATCATCCATGACAAAGTTTTGGTCAAGAAGACATTGTTCTTGGTCAAGTGTTGTATTGTCAGAGATAAATCTTGCCATTTTACCTGGGATAATTTTATCCCAAATTTTTTCTGGTTTGTTCTCAGCTTTGAGTTGAGCTTCTAGTGACGCTTTAGCTTCAGCCAAAACCTCTTCTGTCAGTTGACTCATAGAGATATACGCAGGAATATTTTTAGGTGTTTTACCCAAACGTACAAGCTCTTCATTCTCTTTTTCAATCGCTACGATTCTACCTTTGGTCTCGTCTGCCACAAAAGTAGCATCAAAGTCTTGGTAAGAAAGTGTCGAAGGACTCATAGCAGCAGCATGCATTGCTACGTCTTTGAGAGTAGAAGTCATCGCTTCGGCTGTCTTGGCAGAATCACATTTGGCTTCGATAATCACGCCATTTTGCAAGTTTGAATGTACATATCCATTGACAGCAGTATTCTCATCAGCATCAATCAATGCAGAACGTCTTACCACAAGCTTTTCACCAATAGTAGCGACTTGCAAAGAAAGGTACTGAGCAAATGACTCCTCTTTCATCTCTGAACTGTTGATACTCTCAGCATCAGCTAAAGCATTGTCAAAAGTATGCTTGACTACAGTAGAAAGCAAGGCTTGAAACTTATCATTTTGTGCCACAAAGTCCGTTTGAGAATTAATCTCAACAATCACTGCTTTGTTTCCCTCAACCTTGATAGTAATCGCTCCCTCAGCAGCTGTTTTACCAGCTTTTTTCGCAGCAGCACCCATACCTTGGTCTCGGAGCCATGCTACGGCTTTGTCCATATCTCCATCAGAGGATTTGAGGGCATTTTTACAATCCATCATTCCTGCTTCAGTCATCTCTCTGAGTTTTTTGATGTCTTTAGGTCCAAAGTTTGCCATGCTTATTCTCCTTTTGCTTCTGTAACCGTTTCTGCTTCAAGTGCTGGAGTTACTTTTTCTTCTACAAGCTTTTCTACTTCAGCTTCAGTCGCTGGAGTCGCTGGTACAGCTACTTCTTCAGCTACAGCTTCTGCCATCACTGCTTCTATCTCACCTGCGGATACTTCTTCTACATTCTCGCCATTGGCTTCAGCATACAGTGCTTTACCTTCGATAATAGCTTCAGCCATTTCTCTACAGAAAAGATTGATAGAACGAATCGCATCATCATTTCCAGGGATTGGGTAATCAATCACATCTGGGTCACAGTTCGTGTCAAGTGGAGCAATCACTTTCATACCCATTCTTCTGGCTTCTTTGACTGCAATATGCTCTTTCACTGCATCAATTACAAAGACCATATCAGGCAATTTTTTCATGTGTCTAAAACCTTCTAAATACGAAGAAAGTTTTGCTTTTTTTCTTAGAAGCATGAGTGCTTCTTTTTCGTAAGCATTTCAAGTTGACCGTTTTCTTCCATTTGCTCGATGATTTCGAGTTTTCTGATAGATTTTTTCATTGTTGGATAGTTCGTAAGCATTCCACCTAACCATCTTGTAGCTACATAAGGCATACCACATCTCTGAGCATGTTCTTTCACTGCTGAACGGGCTTGTTTTTTAGTACCAACAAAAAGAACTGTTTGTCCTTCAGCTGCTGCATCTCTTACTACATTGTAAGTATATTTGAAGTATCTAAGTGTTTTTTGAAGGTCAATAATATAAATATTTTTTCTAGAACCGAAAATAAATTTCTTCATTTTTGGATTCCATCTTCTTGTTTGGTGTCCGAAGTGTACACCACATTCGAGTAAGTCTTTCATTGCTACCATAGTAAATCTCCTTAGGGTAAATATAGCCTAAGCCATCTTGTATAGATTTATCATCAATCCACACAACATAACTTAAGCTAGGTTAAAGGCATAAAGCCCATCATTAGGTTTGGTCCACTGTAGCCATCAACACAACTGTGCAACCGTTCAAGGAATAACTACATGAGTATTTCCAAATTCTATCGCTAGAATAAGGAACGTGATTATAGCGAAATAGGTTTAAATTTGAGGTATTTTAAAAAATGTCGCGTCTCTGCGAGGCTTCTCAAAATCTCAAGAGCAAAAATCCCAAAGGTAAAAAACGCCCAAAAACTAAGGTAAAGTTCTGAGGAGACGAAACCCCACATTATTACTACTATTAGAAGGACTCCAACTGAGACGATCAGCCGAGCGAGTCCTATCGGTAAATCGACCCACGAACCGCCACGAAGGACTTTACTCTTTTCATCTTTATTATAGCAATCTTCATACCACTCCCATACATTTCCATGCATATCAAAAAGACCCCAATCGTTAGGTAATTTTTCGCTTACTCTATGTGTGCCATAGTCTTTATCCTTTTTTCCTAAGTCATAAGAATTTTTACTGTACCAAGCATATTTACCTAACGCTTTTTCATCATCTCCAAAACTCCACTTTGTATCTGTTCCTGCTCTACAAGCGTATTCCCACTCTTTTTCTGTGGGTAGTTTATAGGTATCGTTTGTTTTTTTACTCAACCACTTACAAAAAGCTACAGCATCATGCCAACTTACATTAATAACAGGTCGTTTTCCTCTTCCCCAACCTTCATCACTTGGTTTATCTATCTTCTCATCTTCACAATATATATCATATTCATCAAAAGTCACTGGATATTTACCTATTTCAAATTCATAGTTAAGATAAACTTCTTTTCTATTACTACCCTCACCCATCGTAAATGAACCTTTAGGCAGATGCACCATCTCTATAGTCATCGATTTTTCAGGTTTTTGGTGGATGATGCGTACCATTTTAGGTTCTATAAATTTGGTCATTTGTTTCCTTATGTAGGTCGGGGTGTCCTCTCCCCGACAATGATTTGATTACATACATATTTGATATAATCATAGTTGTACAAAAAATACCCATAAAATAAAAAATATTTATTGCATATTGGATATGTGTCGGGGAGAGGACACCCCGACCTACGCAAATGATGAATATTTCCACTCTTTTACCTCTTCTACATAGCCATGTTTTACTGGGTTATTTTTGATGTACTCCATCTTTTCTAACCAATCTTTTTCATCTCTTATCGTGTGTTCATAAAAGCGTTCTTGCCATATACCTGCGTGGCTTCTTTTGTATTTGGAAGCAGATATTTCTATTTTGGCTTCATCTTTTAATGCTTTGTCCAAACCATAAACAAAACTTCTTTTCACCGCAGAAATGATTTTAGGATACTCTTCTGCTCTCTTAGGTGTGATTATCATGTGTATATGCTCAGGTAAGATGACGATGGCATCTATGCTATAGTCATACTTATCTTTACTCAATCTAAAAGCATAACGAAGCAAATCAATATTATCAATCAATATGGGTTTACGTCCTTGTGTCACAAGGGTCAAATAATAACTATAGCCATCGGCAAATATCCGTCTATATTTCATCAGATATTGTATCATAAAATCCGTAGGTCGGGGTGTCCTCTCCCCGACACATATCCAATATGCAATAAATATTTTACATCCAATCAATATTTTCATGAAAATGTGGTTTTGTTATGTTAGATTTTTATTTTGTGCAAACCATTGTCGGGGAGAGGACACCCCGACCTACGCAAATTTCAAGAGCAAAAAATCCAAAGGTAAAAAACGCCCAAAAACTAAGGTAAAGTTCTGAGGAGACGAAACCCCACAAAATTACTATTAGAAGGATTCCTATTGATACGATCAGCCGAGCGAGTCCTAATGGAACTAGGGTACCACGAACCGCCACGAAGGACTTTACTACCTGAGCTTTTATCTTCATAAGCAGTTCCATCTTTAGGGGTCTTCTCATAACTATTTATCCAATCATCTTGACACCACTCCCATACATTTCCGTGCATATCATGTAGCCCCCAAGGGTTTAACTTTTTTGTTCCTACTTCATGGGTTTTATTATCTGAATTTTTACTATACCATGCATAATCACCCAAAAGAGTCTCATCATCGCCAAAACTCCATGTAGTAGTTGTTCCTGCCCTACAAGCGTACTCCCACTCTGCTTCTGTGGGTAGCCTATAAGTTTCATTGGTTTTGTGACTTAACCATGCACAATAAGCCACAGCATCATGCCATGAAATATTGATAACAGGTCGTTTAGCCCTACCCCAACCTCTATCACTTGGTTTTTTTATAGTTTCTTTTTCACAATATAAATCATACTCTTCAAAAGTCACTGGGGTTTTGGCTATTTCAAAGTCATAATCAAAGGTGATTTTATGCACTGGTTTTTCATCACCATCACCATCGTTTGAACCCATTTTGTAGGTGTTGGTTTTTAAGTAAATAGTGTTAGATTTATCTTTTATGCGTTGTATTTCATCTCTATAAAATTTACCTTTATCGCCTAAAACTTCTAATACCAAATCTATAAGGGCTTTTTCTTTTTCATCAAAGTTAGCTCTTGTATTTGACTCTTTTCCAAAAAGAAAAGCTACAATATTGGCTCTAATACCTAGACTGTTTGTCAAGATATTGGCTATAGCCAAATAAAGCTCTTTTGCTACATCTATTGAGATATATTGCCAAAGTGCTTTCCTTAACCCTGCATAAAAGTCATACTCTCCTAGCGTTACTTTTCTCTCTCTATCAAGCAAAGAACCAAAGTAAAACTCTGCAAAGGCATCCATATCTTGACCTAGTGATTTAACTTTTATTACTTCATTTATAATCTCTTTATTGAGTGGTAGTATAGATGCATAAATAGCAAGTTCACGGCTCTTTGATGAAGCAGAATTAAAGAATCGTTTGACTCTACTTTTGGCATCTAATTTATCTTTATCTTTTTCAATAGGGATAAGCTCTAAATCTTCAAATATTTTTGTCTCAATAAGAGAGCCTTTACTTGTGGTAAGGACTTTACACAGATAAGAAAAAGCATGATTATCATAAGGGATAATAGGTATTTTTAGATTGTCTTTAGCAAATGAATTTTCTATAAAAGCATATTCTGAATGTAGGTTTTTGTTTGTAGGTGGGAAACGTCCCATTTTCAGAAATCTACTCTCTCCATCTCTTAGTGCCGTTCTTTGCCACATATGTTTAGGCAACATAGAGACAATAGCTGTAAATGATGCTTTTGACCACCCATTTAACAACATAAACATCTTATTGTTTTGCCATACGCTTCCTGTGACATCTGTAAAAAATAGAGTAAAACACTCTTTTTGTTTAAATATAGCCGTTTCAGTTGTGAACTTAGTGCCTGTTTTTTGATTTTTAAATACTATTTCATTTTGACTACTGTCACATTCAAAAATATGAATTTTATTGAGGTACTTTGAAAACTGCAAACTTTTTTTAAAATGTGTTATGGCTTCTGTCCATAAAAACATAGACTCATGGGTATCTATAATGATATTTAAATCAAAGTATGCATCATAAAACTTCTCTTCTCTAAATATAGGATTAAATATACCTGTAGAAGCTATGTAATCTGCCGATTTATTTTCATCTATTTCTTTTGTGGATACTCTTTTTTGTTTTAATTTAAGCAAAGAGAACTGCTCGTTTATATTTGGAAAGTTCGCTTTCCTCTCTATATTTGAAGCATAAAAAGAGTTACTATTTTCTTGCTGTTCCAAACTATGATTATGCGTCTCTTCTACCTCATATTGAGCAGAAGAAATACTCACCTTGTGACTTACATCTCTTGCTAGATTACTCGTTTTATTTTGAGGTACTGCTTGTTTAGACGGCTTAGGATCTTCTACCTTTACATCTTTTGAAGCATTCAAAAATTGAGAAAGCCATAGCACTTCTGCTATTTGTGTTGCATCACTCTCTTTTTGATGTGTAGATATAAATGCTACAAGCTCTTTCATCCTTTTGTCCTACTCTATCGCTGACAATACAGAAGTAGAAAAGTCATCATATTTGGCTGTTGATTTTAATACCATATATATAGCATTAAGCAACTGATCATTAGAGCGTAGAGATGCTTTGTTGAGTGCTACAAATTTTTCTATTGTCATTTTTATTTGGCTATTTCCTTTTTCTGTTGGAAAATGAGACTCTACCATCTTGGTCAATATATCTATTTTTTCTTGGTCACTATCTGGCATTTTAAGCTCAATACAAATGCATCTTCGTAAAAAGGCTGATGAAAATTCTTGCTCATCATTGCTCGTCATGATAATAATAGGAAAATCCTTATTTACAGCAACTTTTCCAGCGGTGATAGTATGTGATTTATTCTCCATATCTTTAATACCTTCAACTGATTTTGACTGTAGACGCTTTAGTTCCTCTATATCAAACTCTTGGTCTTCAAAGATATGTAGTAAATCATTCGGTAAATCTCTATCACTTTTGTCTAATTCATCTATGAGTACAACCCGTCTCTCTTCTGATAAAAAAGCTGTACCTAGAGCATTGATTTTGAGATAGTTTTTGATGCTTGTATCTAGCTCTTTATTCTCTCCGTCTTTTTTTTATCTGAATATTTTGAAGCCTTGCCAATGCATCATAAGAATAGAGTCCATCTGATAAAACACTCTTAGAGCTAATATGCCAAGGTAATACTTCCCCTAAGTCAAGATTTTGAGCAATAGCCTTTGCCAATGTAGATTTGCCTGTACCAGGCTTTCCTGTTACCAAAAGAGGACGGCGTAAATATATAGATGCATTCACAGCTTCTATTATCTCTTTATTGACTATAAAAGTTTGAGCAGTATAGTTAGGCTGTTTTTTATCTCTCCAATTAGGTTTCGCTAAGTCCTCTAACTTTTTTTTTCTCTTTGCTAATTCATCTTTTCCCTCATAAATCCACCAAT
The DNA here is from genome assembly GCA_030949325.1 of Sulfurovum sp. Taxonomy (GTDB): domain Bacteria; phylum Campylobacterota; class Campylobacteria; order Campylobacterales; family Sulfurovaceae; genus Sulfurovum. The sequence continues at coordinate 2,147 of JAUZSQ010000110.1, read as the reverse complement.
CTTCTTTTACTATTTCTTCATTTTCTGACATCATTTTTCCTTTATTTTGCTTTATATTATTCATTTATCAATCGTTTAAACTCAGCTACATCATGATAATTATCATAAATAAATTGTATATTTTTCTCTTGTGTTGGGGCTTTAGTATTGTTCTTTTCTGACTCTTTTTCTAAAAAATCAATCTCAGCATAGTGTTCATTTAAAATACAAATTGCAACTTGCTTTAAATCATCAAGTTTTGTATTTTTATCAAAAACACATAGTTCTGTTATTTTATCAGATACAGGAGAAAAGATAATAGGCAATCCAAGTACTTTTATTGTAACCCCCATAATAACCCCACCAACCCCTAAGAAATCCTAACTACCCCATCATCACTTACATTCCAAGGTAACAACGCTTCAATATCTCTACCATCCCTTTGGTAATAAGGAAACTCAGTCATAAGATACTTCAAATAGTGATATGGTTCCAATCCATTCGCCTTTTTGCAGTTTCAATAATAGTATACCAAGTAGCAATAGCCTCAGCACCTTTAACAGATGTAGCAAATAACCAATTCTTCCTACCAAGTACCATAGGTCTTATATGGTTCTCTGCTCTCATTGTTATCTATATTGAGTCTGCCATCGGTGAGATAGACTTCTAACTTAGCAAATTGATTATTAAGATACACAAATGCTTTAGCAATAGCCCCAGCAAGTTCTTGTGCTTTATAGAACTTTGTGTTAATCCATTCTCTTATGGTGTTGATGATAGCTTGAGATTTCTCTTTTCTGATGAGTAGTTTTTTATCAGGGGTCATCTTTGATTTCTCTTTTCTATTTTATAGAGTTTTTGTATAAGTATTATGGCTTCTTGTGCATAACGCTTACTTTCTAGGTCACTGACTCCTGATTTGACTATATCTGCAAACTTTCTCCTCGCGTGGCTCAACACGCTAAATGTGTCATATCATTTGTTTGGACTGTAGCATTATATCCAGCATATCCATCTGTTTGGAGATACCCATTAAAACCTTTAAAGAGTTCAGAGGCTACTACGGCTACTTCTATTGTTGGCATAGTGCATATAGACTACTTTATATTTATCCATTCCTACCAATACCTTAGCCAATTTGTATTTTTACTAAAAATAGCTATTTTCTTCTTCTCTAGCCCTCCTATTTACGGGGTTTGAACTTTGCAAAATATGCTCATTTTCATTTTGGCGAAGGTATTGTCCTACACCTAGCCATATATAGGATTTCTTCGTTGCTTTGCTTTTGTGTGCATTCACCACTTGTAGTGTAGTCTCATCTGCTTGTATATATTCATTCTCTAAGAGTCTCTCTTTAAGTCTCTGCTTAAAAGGTTTGAGTTTCTCAGAAGCTTTTATCATCCAATTGGAGAGTGTAGTATCACTAAATGGAACCCCAAATCTATTTTTTAAATATTTTGGCTTGTCTATACAGTGGCAATGCATCTTCAAATTTTTGTACGGCAATAGTTGCTAAGAATGAAGCAGTTACTTGTGTCTTTGGGAGTATGAATGGGGCTAATGCTGTGGTCACTGGTTTTTCTCCACATCTACAGCCATATACGAACCGAACATTTTCTATGACTTGGAACTTTGCAGGTACGATATCGTATTGTTCTGATATTATCTCTTTTACTCTATGCATTGTGTCACCACAACTACACACTTTCTCTTCATCACCTATATCGTGTTCTACTCGCACTCTTGGTAACTCCTTAGGTGGTGAAGTTCTTCCACCTTTCTTGCGTTTAAATGTTATTTCAATCTCTTCATCTTCTACTACTTCGATACTCTCTGCATTGTCTTCAAATAGACTTGGCTGAGTAGAGTTTAGTTTTTCACTTTTGGAGGTAAATTGTTGGCGTATGAGGTAATCTATCTTTTCTTTTAGGTAATTTATTTCAATTTGTTGGATTTGTATTCTTTTTTCTTGAGTACTATTCTCTTGGGCTTGATTTATAATGGTTTCTTGTAGTTTTTCTATATTAATAAGTTCTATTTTCATAGTGGTATGATAGCTAAAACTACTACTATACTTGGTTAGTAAATCACTTTTTTATGTGATGTTTTTACTGCTTTTAACTATGTAGTAGTTTGCTTAATATTGGGTTGGTGGGGTTATTTAGGGG
>JAUZSQ010000109.1 GCA_030949325.1 Sulfurovum sp. | reverse complement strand
CCAATAAATCATTCTCATTCAAATTATCAAGTAATGTAGATAAATCATCTTGGCTAAAGAGCGTAAGATTTTTGTCATTGTACTCTCTTAGTTCAGAACTAAAACCATTTTTGGCAAAGAGTACATACTCATCTACCTCTAGTTTGGCTTGTTGGCACTTTGCTTTGAGGTTGGTTAGCATATTGATTTTGGCTTCGTCTTTACTATATTTACATTCTCCTGCGATGAGTTTTCCTGACCTTCTTTTAGCCAAGATACCTATTTGTACTTTTTTGTCATAGTATGAGCCAATAGCAATGATGGGGTCTTTGTCAAGCTTGGGAGATAACTTGTATTTTGTCAAGTGCTAATACAAGCTGATTGCTTAGTAATATAGAAAAGTTTCCTCTTATTGCAGACCACTTTTCTTCAAATTCTCGAAAGTTATTTTGTGAGATGCTCTGATAATAGGGAGAAATAGTGGCAAACCAAAAACGCATAAAAGGGAATTCAAAGAGCATCTTGTCTGATTTTTTTAGACTTTTTTCTGTGGGTTGCACTGTAGATAGATTAAATCTTATCAGACTTTTCATCTCCAAATAATCTATCGCCTCTTCGCCCTTATCCCTACCCGTATGGGCTTTCTTAAATAGCCTCATCTTCATGCTCTACACCCGAAGCGATAAGCGTCAAAAGCAGATGATATAGCCCATTGCTATGTGTGAACCGTGCGATGTCTGCTGTGAATGGCTTCGTAATTGTGTAGGATTTTTTTACTGATGAGTTTGTCGATGTTTTGGCTACTATCTACATCCCAACCCGTCCCACCAAAGACGCTAAAGTATTCCAATGCCACATCGACATTGGTGATATTATTTTGATAAGCAAAAGAGCGAAAATGCTGTAAAAGTGAAGGACGTTTGGACATGAGAAAGCCTTGTATAAGATAGCTGATTATAGCCAATATACGTAAATGCTCATCAAGTCTGTCAATCTACTTTGTAATCTTGGGTGACAACACCCACAACTCCACTTTTTCATTTTCCCTAGAATCTCTTCGCTTGGTTCTTCTTGATGAAGCCCTTACCTCTCTTTTGAGATGCAATTCTTTTCTAAAACGATTATGATTTCTTAACTCTTCTATGATAGGATGTGTGCTTTCTTTGTCTACAACTTCTGCTAGATTGGAAAATATAAGGACTATCTTACCCTTGGCTGTAAGATGATTTTGGGCTTGTTCAAAAAATCTATCAAAAAGGTCTTCTTCATAATACATCGCCTTATCAATACCCTCTTCTAGCGTATGCTTCGCCAGTAACCAAGGAGGATTAAACACAATCACATCGGCTTTGATGTCACAGTTTTCAAATAAATCTCCATGATTGACCGTGATTTTGTCTTCATATCCCAATCGCTTACTCTCTTGTGCTACACCAATGACTGCATTTTTGTTACTATCAGTCGAAAAGATGTTTTCAAAACCATTTTGGATAAGCTGAAAAGATAAAATACCAGAACCTACACCCACATCAATAGCATGGGTCTTGTCTCCATCATACTTTTTCAACCACTTATCAAACAACTTCAAATGGTCAAATCGCGTAGGAAAATATGCCCCATAATAGGGTCTAAGCGTCAAATTAAGTGTCTTGATTTCAAGCCCTTTTTCGTACCACTGCCACGAGCTGTTCATGCCTTGGACTTCAGGGAAAGAGACATAAAAGTCTGAGACATCAGGATACAATAATTCCAACCAACCAATAGAAGGACTTTTCTTCAGCGTAATCTTGTGCTGTTCTACTTTGAGTAACAAACGATGAGAAGCCTTTCTAAAAGCCGTACGATAATCACGCTGACCTTGAAAACTCTTGTCTTTGTGTTTGAGCAAAAGATTTTTCCTCAATTCGTTGAGTACTTGTAAGCCATTGCTATAAAACTCTTCCACAATCACATACTTCCCTGCAATCATCTCTTTGACCGTCGCCTCAGTATCCATCTTACGATAAAAGCGTATCGCCTCAATCTCCGTCGTGATAATATCTGGTCTATCTGCTTGTAAATCGTTGTTCATGCTATTTTGCCTTTAATTTGTGTTTTACTCAACAATCTTTATTGTTTTTGTCATAGTCTCTATGATTTAGCAATGATACGAAATACGCTGTATCTTCTAAAATAGTCATGAGTATTCTATATTGTGTATTAGGTACTCTTATTGAATACCTATATTTATCTTTTTTACACCTAATACTTTTATAATGTAAAGTGGGGTCAAGATAATAAATTTTAAACGTATTTTCAGTTTCTTCTATCTCGTATTGAGTAAGTTTATGTGTCTTAATAATCTTTTTTACTGCTCTATGATAACGTGGTGTTTTCTCAATCTTCATCTGTATTTTGGTGCATGAGTTCAGCTTGTTTTGAACCTAACATGGCTTGTAAGGACATATTAGAACTTTCCACTCTATCCAACATCCAATGTAAAGGTGAATTATACCATAGTTGAAGCTCTTTGTTCTCTTCTAACAATCCACTACTCAAATCAGTAAATAGTTCTAATTTCATTAAAATATTATCTATTTTTTCAACATCATCAGCACCATTCAAAAGTAAAAAATGTTCAATATTATAAATAGAACTTTGTAAAAAAGTATTCAATCCATACAATTCTTTTAATATTGAGATATACACCCTAAAACCTTTAGCTAAAGAGTTCTCCTCTTTAAACGAAGGCATAAAATATTCAATATTAAAATAGTTTTGATTTAAAGCTATCATCTCAGTTCCTTATTATTTATTTTAACATAATTTTCCCTCACCCAAACCAAAGCCCCTTGTTTATCTGCTAACACACCCTCTAATTGTAAGGTATAGACCTCATCTAAAATCTTTTTGAACTTTGCAGATGGGCTAAAGCCTAAGCCTATTAAGTCACGCCCTTGTAGTAGATTATCTAAAGGTTTTTCTTCTACTTTTAGGTTTTTGGCTTTGGCTTCTAGCCATATTCCTGCGTGATAGATACCTGCAAGAGCTTCGTCTGTAGTACGTCCTAAGAAATCGGCTTGGGCTATGGTAATGAGTGCTTTGATATTGACTTTAGTGGCTAACTTCCGTATGGCTTTGTCTTTTGGCTTTGCCTTGATAAAACTGTGAGGGTTTGAGGTGATGTTCTACAAGGGGTAAGATACTGTTCTATAAAATCGTGTTCATCGCTGAGACGATAGAGGAGCGTTTTTGTAGGAGCAATACCTTGATATTCGTGGTCTATAGCGCGTATGCGTCCGTCTGCTTCAGTCGTAGTAGCTGTAGCTTTGCCTAGGTCATGGCACAAGATAGCAAACATATATTGGAGGTTTTGTTTTTCGTCTTTGCCTAAAAGTCCTACCATCGCATCTAGGCACATAAGCGTATGTATCCACACATCCCCTTCGGGATGCCATTGGGGGAGACTGGGGAATACTTTGCAATATATCAAGCTCAGGGAAATAGCGTTTGAGAATACCCAAAGACTTCATCAATGCAAAGCCTTTTGAAGGCTTGGGAGATTTGAGTAAAAGCTTCGTCCATTCACTATAGATGCGTTCTTTGGGGAGTTCTTCTAGCATACCCTCTGCTATCATTGTTTGACATAAAGCAAAGGTGTCATTTGCTAACGTGTAGCCAAACCTTGCACAAAACTGTACGGCTCTATACACGCGTAAGGGGTCTTCGATAAAGGTTTTATCTTCTATATGCCTAAGGATATGTTGCTTCATATCTTTACGTCCATCAAAAGGGTCTAAAAAGTCTTTATTTTCGATGTCATAGCCCAAGGCATTGATAGTAAAATCCCGTCTTCGTGAAGCTTCTTTGAAATCTAACTTTCCATTGATTTCTACCTCAAACCCTCTATGCCCCTGCCCTATTTTTGCTTCTAAACGTGGGAAAGAAAAGTCATACTCTTCTCTCTCGTGTGTAAATTTTAGTACTCCAAAGCTCTTGCCCACAAGATTGACCGTACCATAAGCAGATAGTATCTCTTCTAGTGCTTCCATATCTGCTAAACCATAGACTTCTACATCATAATCTTTGGAGGGCAATGCCAAAAAATGGTCACGTACAGCCCCACCGACTACAATGGCTTTGGCATGGTTTTGAGCTAAATCTTGGGAAATCCTCTGAAGTATATAAGGTAATTTCATCTGATAAAATCCTCTTTTCTATGTAAAATAGTATATAATACCATAAATATATAAGGCTTTACTCTATGGAACATACCCTTTTAATCTTTGTTTTTACCCTCGCTATAGCTACTGTTTTCAATGTCTTCTTCAAGAAACTTGATATTCCTACGGTCATAGGTTATATACTCTCAGGACTCGTTATCTCTTCTATATTTCAATTTGCCCAAGACTCCAAAGAGATGCTCTCACACTTGGCTGAATTTGGTATTGTCTTTCTCATGTTTACCATTGGATTAGAATTCTCCGTCAAGCATTTAAAAAGTATGAAAAAAGAAGTCTTTCTCTTTGGAGGGCTACAAGTCTTTGGCTCAGGCTTACTCTTTACCTTACTCTCCACATGGATACTAGGACTTGATACCAAGTCTTCTATTGTGGTGGGCTTTGCACTTTCTCTGTCTTCTACAGCGATTGTACTCAAATTCCTCAATGAAAAGAAAGCCATGCACTCTGCGTATGGGCGTGTGACTTTGGGTATCTTACTCTTTCAAGATTTGGCTGTTATTCCTATCTTGTTGATGATTTCTATCTTTACTTCTGATACCCAATCTGTGTCTATGCTCTTGCTAGAAACCTTTGCCTCTGCTATGGTGGTATTTTTTATTATCTTTATTGGTGGGAAACATACGCTTGAACCTTTTTTCAATTGGATTATCTCTAGTGACTCCGAAGAGATATTTTTAGGAACAGTTATTTTGGTCGTAGTCTCAGCTTCTGTCTTGGCACACTTTTTTGGATTTTCTTTCTCTTTAGGTGCATTTTTGGCAGGAATGACTCTAGCAGATACCAAATACCGATATCGTATAGAATCAGACCTTGTTCCCTTTAGAGATATATTGTTAGGGGTATTTTTCATCACAGTTGGAATGCAAATAAACTGGCATTCATTTATTGATTATGGTGAGACTATCGCCTTGCTTTTTGTGGGTATTATTCTGATTAAAGGGCTATTTATCTTTGGGATGTTACGCTTCTTTATCCCAAATCGTACGGCTATCAAAACGTCTTTTGCACTCTTTCAAGTAGGGGAGTTTTCTTTGGCTATTTTTGCCTTAGCCACGGCACATCATCTCATTGATGACAGACTCAATCAGATTATGATTATCACCATTGTACTTTCCATGATACTCACCCCTTTTGTTCTCAAAAATATCAAACGACTCACCGATATACTCTCCCAAGAACCCGAAACATTCAAAGAAAGGGCATTGGTAGGGGCTTCGTATCGTCAGCATATTATTATCTGTGGGTATGGACCTGTAGGACAAAGACTCGCCAAACAATTTAAAGAAAAAAGAATACTCTATGTTGTACTTGAACACAATATTGCTATTGTAGATAAAGCCAGAGCCGAGGGAGAGTCTACCATATTTCTTGCCAACGCAGGACAAAAGATGGTACTAGAACACTTCAATGTCAATGAAACCTTAGCCATTATCGTCACGATAGAAAACCCTATACAAATGCAACTTATTTGTGAAAATATTGTAAGTTTTGACAAGGATATACACTGTATTGTCAAAGTAGTCAACTCTGCTGAAAAATCCCTCATAGAGGGATTGGGGATTCGTCATGTTCTCAACGGGAAAGAACTCGTAGCAGATAGGTTAGTCTCAGAAGCCTTGGCGTGTCAATTGCATTAACTACCAAGAACCTCCACCTCCTCCACCGCCTCCTCCA
>JAUZSQ010000108.1 GCA_030949325.1 Sulfurovum sp. | reverse complement strand
TTTTTTCCTGCTGTGAAGATAGTTTTTCGCTTACCGTCCTCGTCAAGTACTGATTTGGTGGCATCTCTTCGTATATTCACTTCTATTTCATTGACAAATATCTTCACCTTTTGCATCTTTTTATCCACTTTATATTTAATGGTTTTAAGGTAGCTTCCTAGCGTTAATTCTTTTGCCAAATCTCCTTGTTTTACCTCTCTATCCTCGTCAGGCAGGTAAACTTTTGTGATTTGATTTAGCTCGAATCAGATAGCACCAACCATTGGCTTCATACTCTCTCATTAAGGCTACACTATCTCCTTCTCGGTCAATAATATCAACCAACTCTTTTTCAAACTTATAATTTTCTCGTATGTATTTAGTTCTTTGAACCAACTCCTCTAAATGCGTTAAGTCTGTATCAATATTGCTATCATAAGTTGAGTATATCTTCTCACTTGTTGCCAAGTTTTGGGCTAAGGCACCCAAAGGATTTCCTTTCTCATCCATTGCCAATGAACCTTGCAAATCATAGCCTATCTGTTTCTGCATTCCCTTTCTTATTCTTAGTCACAAGTTCCTGTTTCTTTGTATGCTTTTATAGTCTAAATGTGACCAATCATAGGCTACCAAGGTATAGTTACCTGCTCTTTTGTTACTTTGCTCTACCACTTCTTCTATGATGGGGTCATTGAGTGAGGGAATTGTTACTTCTTCATTATTATAAAATCGCCATGACGCTTGAACTTGACTCCATCCATCAGTCTCTAATACTAGGTTCATTCCACTTTGGCTTCTATGTTTTGTATTCATCTCACCTCTTACTAACTTCTGATATCTTTTTTTAGTCTTTGATTCATGTCTTTTCTTTTACTTGAATAATAGCACTTTTTCTTTTGAGTTAGTTGTGTAGAAAGGTATGGCTCATAGAGAGATTACAACGTTTACTCCCTTTGGTATTTACTACATATCAAACAATGAAGAAACTCAGTAAAAAAGAAATCTTTTCAAAGATATTAAGCTACAGATTTGAAGGAGCTTCTAGTCTTGGAGCTATCTCTACAATGATGAAGCGTGAGAAGTTGGATTATTCTGGTGCTAGTACTATCGGTAGAAGTTTATCAGCGATGGGTGCATTAATCCCAAGTATAGAATCCATACCTATGGATAAAAGCTTTCAAGTCACAGCGCTTCTTGATGAGATATTTATAGGTTCAACTCCGATTCTTATAATGGTTGAGCCTAAAAGTACCGCGATACTCAATATACAATTGGCTGAGGATAGAAGTGCTAAGACTTGGTCAAAACATATTAACTATTTGACATCTAACCGAGATATAGAAATCAATAATACAGTAAGTGACCAAGGAACAGGATTACTTACAGGAATCAAAGATAGCTTGATTGGGGTTCACCGACAGCCTGATACATTTCATGCCCTCTCCCATAGATTAGGTGACTTTGTACGGATATTTAGGGCAAAGGCTTATGGCTCTATAGCAAGTGAATACGAGCGTGAAGAGGTATGTTTATCCAGAATAAGCCAAAAAGTATTTGATGAAAAGCAAAGCTATACGATGAGGCTTGTGTGAAGACAATTGAAGCGATTGAATTGTATGAAAACTTTAGCTATTTATACAAATATGCGATAAAACAACTTAATCCCTTTCACTCCAATGGAGAGATTCGTGATGCTAATTGGGCAAGAGGAGAGATAGAGACAGCCATTGAACTGATGGAACTCTTAGAACATACAAAGGGTAAATAAAGAGGTTAAGAGTATCAAAAAGATTCTTCCTGATTTGCTAGACTACTTTGAGCAGACGAAAGAGGCTATAAAAGTCTGCAAAGCATTAGGGTAAGTAATGATGCGATAAAGAATCTTAGCTTAGAGTGGCAATGGAATAAGGCTGTTATCAAAGCTAAAAAGAGTGATAGAAAGAGAAGAGCAAAAGAGAAAAGAGCTATATATGCTGAAAATTCTAAGCAAATCTTAGGTGATACATATGAGGATATTAAAGAAAAAGTATTTAATGAGCTAGATAATATCATTCAAGCTTCATCTATAGTTGAGAACATCAACTCTATCTTACGCCCCTATTTAGACCGAGCAAGAAATCAGGTGACCCCAGAGTTTCTCAACCTTTTTGCATTTTATCATAATCATAGACGATATGTTCAGGGCAAACGAAAAGGTAAAACACCGATGGAGATACTCACCCATAAAAAGCAAGATAAAGATTGGATAGAGCTTTTGACTGAGGCTATTGAGAGTAAAAATAAAGATTTCTTTCTTTAGTTAGATAGTTGCTTTTAGAATAGATTATTGTTAATTTTTTAGATTTCCTCTGGTACTTAGGGGGGAGGTATGGTCTATTTTAAGTGTGCACTACTTTTAGGGGGTTGGGGAGGATGCCATTTAATTCTACATTATTTAGAAAAAGTATCTGTTTCTGTATATTCTATTTCTCAGTTATAATTTTTTCATTCTGTTATTGTTTACTGTAACTATTCATCTGAATAGAGTTTTAACTTCTAACTATCTCATTGTTTGTAATGTATGCTTGTATTTGCAGAGTTTTATCTTCTTCTAAATAAGTGATGTTACGCACAATATATTAAAATGTATCATCATGCACCCAAGGGTAGAGACATGGCTCTACACCCTACGAAGAAGTACAAATTAAATTTTTCATGTGATTATTATTGTTCATGAAGAAGATTTTTAATCTTAATGTATACTAAAATAGATCCATTAAGTGATAAATGATGATAACAAATGAAGAGTCTAACACAACCATATCAAGATTAGAAAAGTCACAAGAGAAAACTGATGAACAGATGAAAAAAACAGACAAACAAATCAAAGCACTTTCTCAAAACATAGATGGGGTCAATAAATCTATAGGCTTGGAGGCAGATGGAATTTTCTACTATCACTCAAAAAGTGCTAATACTTGCATAATACACACCTTTGATCATGTCTATATAAATGCATATTAGAAATAGTAAATGCTGAGACACAAGAGATTGATATATTGTTAGAAAATGCTTTCTACGTGTACGCATAGTAGAGTTCAAAAATAAAGTCACGCAAGAGTATAGACTAGCTTGATAAAATCATGGATAGGTTTGATTATTTTCATCCACTGTATAAAGATTATAAGGTTATAGGCATACCTTTCTACACAACTCAAAGTTCCATGCCCATCATATCCCCGATTTGCTCTTTAAAAGCAAAAAGAGCCTCAACATCGTAAATCTTTAAAACATTCATCATCTTCATAAAAACCCAAAGACCTGATAGTAAAGCAGGTGTTGTAAATTCTTTGTTCTTTTCAATAAGTCGTCCTGAGAGTTGCACTAAAAACTTTCTAACAGCAGGAGCATTTTCTCTTCCGAACGCTCAATCTTCCAAACAAACAATGTAGCATACGAGACCACGAGAAGTCTTCTAAACAGAGCCATTGGAGTTTCTTGTTGCCAACTTTCAAGATTAAATCCAGAAGATTTTAGAAGTTTAAAATAGCTTTCTATTTTCCATCTATGATAATACCAAGTACCAATAGTTGTGGCTGTTACCTCTTTGGGAACATTGCTCAAAAGCATCCATTGGGCAACAATATTATTGTCTTCATCAACCAATCTCTCCACCACAAACCTTGCCTTAATACTTTTTCCTGCTGTGAAGATAGTTTTTCGCTTACCGTCCTCGTCAAGTACTGATTTGGTGGCATCTCTTTCGTATATTCACTTCTATTTCATTGACAAATATCTTCACCTTTTGCATCTTTTTATCCACTTTATATTTAATGGTTTTAAGGTAGCTTCCTAGCGTTAATTCTTTTGCCAAATCTCCTTGTTTTACCTCTCTATCCTCGTCAGGCAGGTAAACTTTGTGATTTGATTTAGCTCGAATCAGATAGCACCAACCATTGGCTTCATACTCTCTCATTAAGGCTACACTATCTCCTTCTCGGTCAATAATATCAACCAACTCTTTTTCAAACTTATAATTTTCTCGTATGTATTTAGTTCTTTGAACCAACTCCTCTAAATGCGTTAAGTTTGTATCAATATTGCTATCATAAGTGGAGTATATCTTCTCACTTGTTGCCAAGTTTTGGGCTAAGGCACCCAAAGGATTTCCTTTCTCATCCATTGCCAATGAACCTTGCAAATCATACCCTATCTGTTTCGCATTCCCTTTCTTATTCTTAGTCACAAGTTCCTGTTTCTTTGTATGCTTTTTATAGTCCAAATGTGACCAATCATAGGCTACCAAGGTATAGTTACCTACTCTTTTATTACTTTCCTCTACTACCTCTGCTATGATGGGGTCATTGAGTGAGGGAATTGTTACTTCTTCATTATTATAAAATCGCCATGATGCTTGGACTTGACTCCATCCATCTGTCTCCAATACTAGGTTCATTCCACTTTGGCTTTTATGTTTTGTATTCATCTCACCTCTTACTAACTTCTCATATCTTTTTTTAGTCTTTTATTCATGTCTTTTCTTTTACTTGTATAATAGCACTTTTTCTTTTGAGTTAGTTGTGTAGAAAGGTATGATTTAGTTCTTTGAACCAACCTCCTCAAATGCGTTAAGTCTGTATCAATCCGTAATGGATATGCGATAAAATCCAAATATTCATCATACACCCAAGGGTAGAGACATGGCTTTAGTCCTACAAAAATAGAAATATCATTTCATTTCAATATATTTAAAATATAAAATGAGCTATAATCTACTTGCTAGTTGGGCGATGATGTATGATTGTGTGTATTGTGAGGTGTTAGGTAGGGACAGGGTTAGCCTTTATTAAAGGAGTAACAATGCTCACACGCATTATAATTGTTATGGTCATTCTGCTATTACTAACAGAACGATTATATTAAAAACTTGAAGAGAGTTGATGCTCTCTTCCTGTCCCAACTGGCGATAGTATAACATAGAAAATCTAAAATCCCTTATATATTTAAAACACTTAGGGTCAATTTATGCTAAAATACCATCTACCAATGCTGACGTGGTATAATGGTTGTACATGAGCTTTAACTCAGATAGGGCTTCCAGCCTTACGAGCTTCAATACCAGCTAGTCGCTCAAAGTAAACAGATATAAGGTCATAGATGGCAAAACATATTTATCATATCACCATTACAAACCACTATTGACTTTCTATCAAGAGCATAAATCCAATGGAATACCTTCTTATCAGCAAAAAGAGATTGGAATATGATAAATTATTGGGGAAAAGTTATTATCATCTACAAATAGAAGACTTTATCCAATTTTTTAAGATAGATAAAGATATAGACTATGCCCTAGATACGATAGCGTATTTTAACGGTTCTTTGTTTATAGACGAGATATTTACACAGTTAAATTTTACACAGTTTGCACTAGAGGAGAACACTATAAATAAAAAAGATTTCTTTTATGCTTTTTGTTCTCTTTATACCAAACATGATAGCGAAGCCTTTAGGCTATTTATCCAAAAAGTGTTTTTGCATTTTCACAGTACATTCAATACCCAAACCAATGCCTATATAGACTATCAAGCCATGTCTCAGACTCTTGCCAAGTCCAAAAATATTGTGATAAAAGCATACCTTTCTACACAACTCAAAGTTCCATGCCCATCATATCCCCGATTTGCTCTTTAAAGGCAAAAAGAGCCTCAACATCGTAGATCTTTAAAACATTCATCATCTTCATAAAAACCCAAAGACCTGATAGTAAAGCAGGTGTTGTAAATTCTTTGTTCTTTTCAATAAGTCGTCCTGAGAGTTGCACTAAAAACTTTCTAACAGCAGGAGCATTTTTCTCTTCCGAACGCTCAATCTTCCAAACAAACAATGTAGCATACGAGACCACGAGAAGTCTTCTAAACAGAGCCATTGGAGTTTCTTGTTGCCAACTTTCAAGATTAAATCCAGAAGATTTTAGAAGTTTGAAATAGCTTTCTATTTTCCATCTATGATAATACCAAGTACCAATAGTTGTGGCTGTTACCTCTTTGGGAACATTGCTCAAAAGCATCCATTGGGCAACAATATTATTGTCTTCATCAACCAATCTCTCTACCACAAACCTTGCCTTAATACTTTTTCCCTGCTGTGAAGATAGTTTTTCGCTTACCGTCCTCGTCAAGTACTGATTTGGTGGCATCTCTTCGTATATTCACTTCTATTTCATTGACAAATATCTTCACCTTTTGCATCTTTTTATCCACTTTATATTTAATGGTTTTAAGGTGCTTTCCTAGCGTTAATTCTTTTGCCAAATCTCCTTGTTTTACCTCTCTATCCTCGTCAGGCAGGTAAACTTTGTGATTTGATTTAGCTCGAATCAGATAGCACCAACCATTGGCTTCATACTCTCTCATTAAGGCTACACTATCTCCTTCTCGGTCAATAATATCAACCAACTCTTTTTCAAACTTATAATTTTCTCGTATGTATTTAGTTCTTTGAACCAACTCCTCTAAATGCGTTAAGTTTGTATCAATATTGCTATCATAAGTGGAGTATATCTTCTCACTTGTTGCCAAGTTTTGGGCTAAGGCACCCAAAGGATTTCCTTTCTCATCCATTGCCAATGAACCTTGCAAATCATATCCTATCTGTTTCGCATTCCCTTTCTTATTCTTAGTCACAAGTTCCTGTTTCTTTGTATGCTTTTTATAGTCTAAATGTGACCAATCATAGGCTACCAAGGTATAGTTACCTGCTCTTTTGTTACTTTGCTCTACCACTTCTTCTATGATGGGGTCATTGAGTGAGGGAATTGTTACTTCTTCATTATTATAAAATCGCCATGACGCTTGGACTTGACTCCATCCATCAGTCTCTAATACTAGGTTCATTCCACTTTGGCTTCTATGTTTTGTATTCATCTCACCTCTTACTAACTTCTGATATCTTTTTTTAGTCTTTGATTCATGTCTTTTCTTTTACTTGAATAATAGCACTTTTTCTTTTAGGTTGGTTGTGTAGAAAGGTATGATTAAAACCCTGCGTAAAAACGTCTATAAAAAGCTCTTGCCTATACTTGTATCATGGGAGAATCGTATAGATAATGAGAAAGATGAAGCCTATGCTATCATGGAGAGAATAAAAGAGCCTCTGTAGGGGCAGACCCGTGTGTCTGCCCTTGATATGCGATAAAATTTCAATATTATCATCTACCCAATTAGTCCTCAGTCACTTCATCTAAGACTTCATTCATCATCTTTTGTGCTTTTATCAATACCTCTTTGGAGGCTTTGTCTGCTACATCGATGGAGCTAAACCAATTGTAAATGGCTGGGTAAGCAAAATGTACGACTTTTTCATTTGGTTTTTTGTACATATAGAGTGTACATGGTGCAAATGCTCCTGCTTCGGGGTGTAGTTTGGATACTTCAAAAATGACAGCGAGTTTACAAATGGAGTAAGCATCAAAGAAATCATAGTTTCTATCCTTTACCCCATAATCTGCACTGAGCTTATTGTATCCTGCTATGACAAAACCTGCTGTACGTAGTCCTGCTTCTAGCTCTTCTTGAATACTGTCTGCTTCATCTTCTATGTCATCCTCACTTTCAACATCCATTTCGATACTAAATGTGTTGATGAGCTTTCCTTCTGGTTTGGCAATAGTATAATCTAATGTTTCAAATTGACCTTTGGGAAAGTTTTTGGTAAATACTTCTTCTACTTCTTGCATATAGGCTACGAGGTCTGCATTGTCTTTAGGGATACCTGCTATTTTGGCAATACCTGCAATACTCATAGAAGAAATGGACAAAGTCTTTTCACCTTTTTTGCTAAAAATAGACATACTTAGTGGCGTAAAGAGTGCCATATTTGGATAATTTTTTATCATCTTCATCGCTACATCTTTTTTGTATGTAGTCATAAGATTGTATGCATCATGGGTATGGCTTTTAAACTTACCATCAAAAGCTTTGTTCATATCATTGTTACCTGCTACATAGAAACCTGCGTCGGTAAAGGCTTTCTCTACTGTTTTTGCTGTGAGTTTACCTGCTTGATTATCTACGGTAAATATACGAATATCTTGTGCCGTACTGGCTGTTATAAACAGTGTGAACAGTGTCAATACTGTTATTATCTTTAGATGGAGTTTCATTTTGTTGCCTTTAGATTATAAATTTTAGATAATAACCTTAACTAAAAAACGATTAAATCTCACTTTTAAGTCAAACAAAGTACAATTAGCTAAGGATATTTTACCCATGCATACACATACACTATTTTCCAAATTACTCAAAGAACCTCTCTTGCATTTTTTACTGATTGGTATTGCGATATTTATACTTTTTGCACAACGCAATGATAGCCAAGCCTCTACACAGAAACCAGAAATTATGATTACTAAACCTATCTTAAACAAACTTACTCTGACCTTCAAAGAAGAGAATACACGACCTCCTACAGACACCGAGATGCGTATATTAGTAGAAAAAGCTATACGAGATGAAGTACTCTACCATGAGGCTATGGCAATGGGATTGGATAAGCAAGACAGGGTTATCAAGCATCGCTTGGTAGAGAAGATGTCTTATCTATTTGAAGATATTAGTATTTTGGACGAACCTAGTGATGCACAACTCCAAGTATATTTTGCACAACATCGTCAACAATTTCTACCCTCAGTACTATACTCTGATATAAAGCCCCAAGTCAAAGAATCATGGATAGCCCAAGCCATCGCCAAAGAGAATCAAGCCTTTTATCAAAGTTTACAAAATCATTATAGCCTTGTCCTAGATGATGAAATACGCCAAGTATTACAACTAGGTGACACTCTATAATGAAGATACTCAGCTCTTCTATATTATACTTCCTTTGGAGTTTCTTGGCTATAGCTGATGAGCTTAAACTCTCCTACCTAGAAATCACAGAAACCCAAGCACAACATTATAGGATGTTATTAAAAGTACCCTCAACACAGACAGAAAGACTGATGATTACCATGCCTCTACCCAAAGAGTGCCATATCACAGTACCAAAAAGAACACAGCGTATTCAAACAAGCACTGTAGAGCGTTGGAATATCTATTGTCAAACGGGGTTAGCCAATAAAACACTGCGTATGCATGGACTCCAAAAGCGTAAAATGGACGTACTTTTACGCCTAGATTTACTGTCTCACTCTCATTCTGTTCTTTTGACTCCTAGTGCGTCTTCTTATACTGTACCTAAAGAAGAAGATATATCACAGATATTCCAAACCTATACATGGCTAGGTGTTACACATATTTTACTAGGCTTTGACCATCTTTTATTTGTCTTTGCTTTGCTACTCATTGTCAAAAGTGTACGTCGTTTACTTTGGACTATTACCGCCTTTACTTTGGCACACTCTTTGACTATGGCTATGGCAACATTGGGTATCATGCATATTCCACAAGCCCCTGTTGAAGCTATTATTGCTCTGAGCATACTCTTCTTGGCAAGGGAAATACTACACGAAAAACAAGGTAAAATAGGATTAACCTCGCATTATCCTTGGCTCATTGCTTTTATTTTTGGATTACTACATGGATTTGGATTTGCTGGAGCTTTAGCAGAGATAGGCTTACCCCCAACAAGCGATGGGTCTTGCCCTACTCTGCTTTAATATCGGTGTAGAAATAGGACAATTGTTCTTTGTCACAAGTATTGTCTTGTTGGTTCTACTCTTAGAGCGATTAAAGTACCCTAGTTTACTCGATACCCTACAAACGATACTGGTCTATATCATAGGTGGAATATCTGCTTTTTGGCTCATAGAACGTCTCTTATCGTTCTAGCCTATTACTCTAGCATTTTCTTTTGGATATACGCAATATTCTTTTGTGTTTTCTTGGTAAAGGAATGTGACTCTCCAAAGATATGTTTACGTATCTTTAAGGCATGAGCCAATTCATCAAGTGCATCTTGGTATTTGGCTTGTTTGAGATAGACTAAGCCCATATTACTATGGACTAAGGCAATAGAATAGTCATTCTTGTCTAAAGTCTCTTTTCTTATCTTTAGAGATGCCGTATAAGAAGCCAATGCTTTCGTATATTTACCCTGCTTACGATAGACTTTGGCAATATTGTTATGGGTAATGGCTAAGGTACGATGACGCTTTCCAAAGAGTAATTCTTGTATCCGTAAAGACTTCTCAAAATAAAGCAGTGCTTCTGAATAGTTGGCTAATTTAGAATAAACTCCCCCTATATTGTTATAAGTAGTGGCTATAAGCGTATCATATTCATCTAAAATCTTTTGTTGTATTTTGAGGGCTTCGAGATTATAAACTAAAGCATTGTCATAATGTCCTAGTTTTTCAGCATAAATCCCTAATCTACCATAGGTAATCATCGTCTCATTGGCATAAGCACCAAAAGTGACTAGGTCTTCACCCAACTGAATAAAACTATACTTTAATGCACCCTCATAGTCCCCTCGTTTTTTGGCTTCTTCTGCACGATTGTGATTAGGACCATGCCCAAAAAGTAACGTCATACCAATCAATACTATCATCAATAAAAATTTTTGCATACTTATGTCTCCAAAAGATACAGACTATCTCCCTCTTTGATACATCCAGCTACAAGGACTTTGGCAAAAATACCTCTATCGTCTTTGAGCAATAGTGGCAGTGATACATCTATATCACTGAGACTTTTACACAAGGTACAAGGCTGTGTAATCTCTAAAATAGTCTCCCCAATTTGCAATCTTGTCCCTGATGATAGATGATACGGATTATAATCTATCAAAATATTTTCTCCCAAGAAGCCCTTATCCATAGCAATACCATGATGCTTCGCAAGGGCATAACTCTCCAAAGAAGTCATAAGTACAGAACGAGAAGGGTTTTGATTGTAGTGCTTATCTTTGAGAATACCTTGGGTATCTAAATCAAATGAGGTGACGCATATACGTCCAATAGGGGGAGAATAAAACAATGAAGAAACCGTACCAACTAGCACCATATTAACTACTTTCATAGGTTCGCTTTGCTCAAATAGATAAAGCCTCTAATACATCAAGGCTTTATGCTAAAATACTGAATAACTACTGTGCCATAGGAGGTACAGCAATAACTTTGGGTGGCTCCACTACTTCTGGTAGATTTACAACTTCTGTCACTTCAGTTTTTACTTCGACTTTTACTGCTTCAAGAGCTTTTGCTTCAGCTTCAGCTTTCACTTTTGCTTCGAGAGCTTTTGCGTCAGCTTCAGCTTTCACTTTTGCTTCAAGAACTTTTGCTTCAGCTTCAGCTTTCACTTTTGCTTCGAGAGCTTTTGCTTCAGCGTCGGCTTTCACTTTGGCTTCGACCGCTTTTGCTTCAGCTTCGGCTTTCACACTTAGCTTCTTCTTTGAGTGCTTCATAATCAATCAAATCATCTTCATCAAACATTTCTAGCTCTTCATAAGACCTAAATACATTCGCAGGACTCAGAATATAATATAAATCCATATTTCTAAATTCATTTAACGTCACTTCTTTAGTAATAAAGTCCGCAATGATACCATCATCCATTTTTTCAATAATTCTATCTCTTAAGAGTTCAAAATAAAGTACCGTTTCATCGGCTGCCGTTTTGTCTGTCACAAATCCATGTCCTGGAACCAAATAATCCCACTCTTTAGACTTAATAGAGTTCAACGCATTGATTTGCCCCACAACGAGACCATCTCTGTTTGAAGTAACCCTACCATTCATCACAGTATCAGCTGCTAAAATCACTTTATCATCAGGCAAATACAAATACCAATCTTCTTCAGAATGGACATACCCTACTTTGATATATTCTATTTTGACACCAGATATCTCAAATTTTGTCGTATCTTCAAATGATTCCGTTGGTAAAGCAAGTACTGTTTGTCTCGTAGCATTTTGATAAAGTGCTTTAATCATTCTAGTTTGTAAACCAGGATAATCTTGACCTTCTATATGTCTAGGTCCAAAGTAATTCTCATTAATAGACTCTGGTCCGATAATCTTCGCACCATGTACTTCTGTATAATAATTATTACCTAACCAATGGTCATCATGCTCATGACTGATAATCACATTTTTTACTGGCATATCTGCAATTTTTTTCATTTGTGCATAGGCTTGTTCTGCAAAGACATACGAAGGACCTGAATCCCATGCTATCCATTCAGTATCACCCTTGATATAACAAGAATTTGACATATCTCCAGCATTTTCTTTTGTTGGCATTTCCATAGCACCAAAGAAACACCATACTCTTTTGCTTACCTGCACTGCTTTTAGATTATAATCCCAGTTTTCACCTTCACCCACACGAGAAGGTACCCATTCATTAAGAATGAAGTTACCATCAATGTCAAGCTTATGTGGTTCTGCCACATCTACCGACTTGTTAAAGATAAAAGGCATAGAAAGAGCAAATGCCCCTATTAATAAAATAGCTATCATACTCTTTTTCATAAGTATCCTTATTTAATTTTTTTACTACCTGTTTGAGTCTTACCATGATTATCAGTAATGATAAATTCTAAAGTATCACCTTTTTTCGCACCTGTAAACTCAAATTTCATTAATGGGTTTTCTGACATAAATCCACTTGTAGTCGCTTCATATACTACTTTGTCAGTTTGCTTTAGCAAGAACATGAGCAATATATGCTACTTCAACATTTTTCTTGATTGCTTCTTCTTTATCTGCCATTATACTTATAAACATTGCTTTTACTTTAACAACACCATCTTTTTCTTTTGCTTTGATTTTCATCTTTTTAGCCATTTTGTATCCTTTTTTATGTTATTTTATTTTGTGCTTTTCTTCTATCAACTGTGGAAAGGTGATTGAATCAACCTCCACAACCACCAATAGATACATCAATTTCTTTGTTTAATGTATATAATTTCCCATCTCTAGTTTTGGCTACTACAGTCACGTATGCTGTTTGTCTCATTTTGATTCTAAATGCATAGTTCAATTTTTGACCTGCTGGTACTGAAAATACTACTGTAGCCGATCTAGGATTTGCATCTTGAAAAATGCAACCGTTTCAATATCTAAATCACTTTTAAGTTTGATTGGAATTGAACCACCATTTTCAGCCAATTTAGGTGCGGTCATTTTGATAGCATCTGTTGGGATAAGCTCTCCATCACCAAACATTGCTGTAATCGCTTCAGTAGACTTTTCAGCCTCCCATGCTTTTGCATTGCTCTCTCTAAAGTTCACTGCTTGTAAACTTGTCATAGGTACTACTGTTGCAGCAACTGCAACAAGTCCGATATTTAAAAATTTTCTTCTTTCCATTTGTATTCCTTTATTTTAAAATTGTGTAATAATTATTGCTAGTAAGCAAAGAGGTAGTCAAACTACTTACTTGCTTCTATCATATAATCAACCATTTCTTTAATCTCATCATCAGAGGCACTACTACCACCTTTGGGAGGCATACCACCTTTACCCTTGATAGAGTTTTCATAGACTTTTTCTAAACCTTGCTTCAGTGTTTCTGTCCATGCTGATTTATCACCCACAGCAGGAGCACCCATCGCATCTGTCTTATGACATACAGCACAGTTTTGCTCGTACGCTTCTTTACCAGGATGTTCTGTTCCCTTGTCTTTCTTTGGTGGTAAATCTTTAGCATAGGCATAAGCAGGAGTCACATCACTCATCTCATACTTAATCTTCATCACCGTAGCTTCTGTTTTACCCTCTGGCCCACCAGGGTCTTTACAGTCGCTCATACATCGTGTACCTGCACCAATATTTTTAGCACGGTCAGCAAAAAATGCTCTGATATCCTCTTGTGCATTGGGTCCATCAATATTGGGATAGAAGCCATCTCTATTGGGAAGTACTACTTTAGCAAGTTTTTCTTTGTTTAATACAAAGTCATCATCATCCATATCTTCACCATCGACTTCTAAGCCATTTTGAGCCAAAATATACGCAGTAATCGCATAAGTTTCATCATTGGACAAAGATTTCGGATGTGCATAAGGCATGGCATCTCTAATATAGGTAAATAGTGTCGTAGCTACTGGCCAATACGTCCCTACAGTTCTTTTAGGTGCATCTACACTACCATAGATTCTTTGGTTTTTCAGTGTAATGACAATACCATTTTTATCTTTGGCTTGGTTTCCACCTGCTAGTTGTGGATATCCTTCTCCACCCCCACCAAAGTCACCATGACAAACAGCACATTGTGCTTCATACAGTTCATCACCAAGTCCAACAGAACCTTCACCTTCAGGTAACCCTGAACCATCAGGAAGGGCATCTATATCCCATGCCTTGATTTCATTGGCTGTAGGTGTTCGACCGAAGTTGACACCTTTTGTGCTTTGTTCATTATACTTATAGGCGGTATACTCTCCATCAACTCTTGGATAAGTAACCCCACCATCAATAGCTCCTGATGTAGAGTGATATATACCAATTGTACTACTAGAGGCCATTGCCAATGTAGAGCTTAGTGCCAAAATGACACCCATAGTTACGAATTTACGATCTAATTTGAACATTACTTACCTCCCCCATATCAGTTACTTGCCATGTAATAATTGCATTTCTATGATACACACCTTCAACACCAACAACAGCTTTTTCTTGATTGACTGTAGGTTGAACATTATCAGAATCATCATACGAACGACTCTGTAATAACATCGGCTTACCATCATATTTATGCATGTATGAGAAACGTGTCCAAGCTTTGGGTAAAACCAAACCTTTAAGAGATGCTTCTGTCCAGTTTTTTCCACCATCAAAACTAATATCTACACCCTTAATAGTACCATGACCCGTCCATGCTAGACCTTCTATCTCAACCAAATCGCCTACTTCAAGATCTTTCCAATCTTTTTCAGGACAAGGATAAGTAATCACCGAGTTTACTTCATTCGCATAGAAATGCTGAATCGCTTTTCCACTTGCAGTCAGAGCCGTGTACTTAGAAGTTTCTTCTTTGCATACCAAGGTTTGTCACCAAACTCTAGTCTTTTCAACCATTTGACACAAAGGTTTGCTTCCCAACCTGGTAACATTAAACGCACAGGATAGCCTTGTTCATTACGCAATGCTTCACCATTTTGTCCCCAAACAATCATCGCATCATCTAAGACTTTTTCGATAGGTACGGTTCTACTCATTTCTGAGCCATCAGAACCTTCTGCAAGCATCCACTTCGCTTCTGGTTTAAGTCCAAGGTCATCAAGTACTGTTTTGAGACGAACACCTGTCCACTCAGCACAAGACATCATACCCTTAACCATTTGCAAAGTACCAAACTGTGGGCCTTTCCATTCAGCAGCAGAATTTGAAGGACATTCCATCACCAAAATCCTACTCTCACTTGGATATTTTTTCAACTGCTCTAATGTAAGGACAATAGGCTTTTCAACCAATCCATGTATCATCAGTCTATATTTATTAGGATCAATTTGTGCTACACCATTATGCGTACGCGTAAAGTGTAATCCATTAGGTACAATAATTCCACTTATCTCTGCTAAGGGAGTCATAGAAATAGCAGCATGCATATCTCCAGCTGAAGACATCAATGGTGAGGTTCGTCTCACAACATTATGCTCATAAAGTGCAGGTACTCCATAAGGATATTTATTTACTTCATAACCTAAGCTACTTCCCCACTTCGTATGATGCATAATATTTTCATCATCCCCAAGAAGTGTCGAGGGTGCTAAAATACTTGTCGCAGCAATAGCACTCACGGATGCAGTTCTTTTAAAGAATTCTCTTCTGCTTACAGAAGTGGATTCTTTGACTTCAAATGTTTTGTTCACGTCTTTACCTTTTTAATATATTTTTATAATTATTATTATAACATAAGCTTTTATAAATTCTCTTGGCACTAGAGACAGGAAAAAGGAGTTTTACTGTCAAATGTTACTAGAAGAAACAGTTTAAGTTATATTAATCATCAATTTATCTTTTATCAAATAGCCCTATAATGAAATCTAAAAGTTTTCTAATCACTAGAAATGGCAGATAGATAATCAACGTATATAAAAGGGGATGCGTATAGTTTTCTTTGTCATTCATCATTTCAAATCGTAGCAATGGATGGGTTAGAATATCACTATGCATAAGGATAGTTAAAGCAAAAAGCATCAATATATAAATCACTACTTCTTTTTTAATGGCTCGTTTAAACTTATTTAGCATCATCTATACTAGGGGGGTACACTCTATATCAAAAATAAGTTCTTGTCTCTTTACACTTAAATGTGCTAAGATTTCATCACCAATTTCTTCTCTGTCTTGCCAGTCCGACTCTTCAAAAATAGTAAAAAACTTTTTAAAATATGCATAATGGGCATCTGAACTTGTCACTTTAAAGAAATAAAACCTTCTATAGGTGATGCCGTTAATATCACTAATAGCAATTTTTTTACTCTTGCTATTGGGGTACACTTCATCACAAATATAATTGAGAAAAAATGCTGATTCTTTCAACCAATTGTAAAGGTTCATATCTGAAGATTTCAAAATCTCATACGTCTGGGCATCTTCATCACTTATTTCCATCTGATACATAGTCTCATCTAAATTAAATTTATCTAAAACCGTATCATAGCTAACAAGTTCAAATTGTAACTGCATCTATATTATGCTCTACCAGACATCATACCGTACATAGTCATTGGCTTCAATGCATACACTTTCATTAACCAAAATATCCATCTCTCCACCGTTGGGTCAAGAGGGAATGAAGGCGTAGGCTTCACTGTCCAGTCAAATTCTGCAAGCATCACCGTACCAATATCAGTAATCAATGGACATACAGTATATCCTGCATATTTACCCTCAAGTTTTGTATCATTCATATGTGCAATAAGGTTATCTACCAGTACTTTATATTGCTTTCTAATAGAGCCACCTGTTTTACCCATTGGGACTTGTGCCACATCTCCAATAGAAAATACATTCATATATCGAATATGTTGAAGAGTTTCTTTATTTACAGGTACCCAACCTTTGGCTGAACCTAAATCAGATTCTCCAATTTCTCTTGGTGCAATATTTGCAGGAGCAATATGTAAGAAATCATAAGGCACTCTGAGTTTTTCATGCTTAGGAATAACCTCAAAATCTTTCATTACAGGATCCCAAGGACCTTTTTCCTGCCATTTAGAATCAAAAGTTGCAATCTTATTTTCTTTGTCTACTTCTATAAGATTATGTCTATAGTGATATTTAATATCTTCTCTCTTAAATTGCCCAACAATAGCATCATGATATTCAGGTACACCAAACATCGCTCCACCATTTGGATAGAAAGTAAGCTCAGCATTTTCTCTAGCCCCTGCTTCTTTGAGTCTAGCATTGGTCAAATAAATAATTTTCTTTGGTGCTCCACCACATTTAATGGGTGTACTAGGATGCGTAAAGATAAACTTGGTTTTTTTCTCAGGACTAGCAGATTTTGCTTGGGCAATATATTTCTGCATAATCTCCCAAGTTTTAGTAGAACCTTGTGAAGTATAGATAGAACAAATACTATCACCTAAAGCATCCATGAGTTTATCATTATTACCAGCAGAGTAGGCACGACCTGCTTCTTCTAAACCTTTAATTCTTTCAAAATCAAGTTGTACTCCCATAGCAAGAATCAAATAGTCATAAGTAACCACTTGACCTTTTTCTGTAGTCAATTTATTTTCTTGAGGATTAAAGAATATGGCTCTATCTTCAATTACTTTTACACCATCTGGCACAAAGTCATCTCGTTTATAGATAATTTCATCTTCATCCCAAATACCAGCGGCTACCAAAGTTTGACCTGGTTGATAATTCGCAGAATCTTTTTCAGGTTCAATAATAGTAATATCAGGGTCACTAAGTTGAAGGGTCAATCTAGCAGCCGTACTGATACCTGCTAAACCACCACCAACGATAACAATTTTTGCTTTCGCATCACTTTTAACAATTTTCTCTTCTTCCGCATTAGCACTCGTAGTCCCTACAAAAATACCTGCAGCAGAAATACCTGCCATTTTCATAGCATCTCTTCTACTCATACCATGTGAAGATAAATCTTTATCCATTTTCGATAACATTTTGTCAATATATTGCTTATCCATCATTGCCCCTTACTTTAAACCGTTAATATATTTAGCTACGGCATCAATTTCATCCCAAGAGAGGTCTCTTGTAGGAGCTTTCATTGCTGCACCATAACCATATTTGTTAAGAGGTTGATAGTCTTTACTTTCTACTCCACCTCTATACTCTTTAATCGTTTTAGCTAAAACTGCTGTATCTAATCCAGCAATTTTACCATAAGTAATGACCTCAGGAAAACCAGAAAAACTTGTCTGCTGTCCATTTTGACCATGACATGAAGCACATTCTTGTGCATAAATTTTATCCCCTTGTGGGGCTAACAATAAACCAACTGCATAAGGTACAGTAGCTTCAGAAGCCACAAGACCTATACTAGCAAATAGTAAAGTAAGCACTATTTTTTTCATTTTAAACCTTATTTTTAAATTTTATTTTAATCTTCTTCAGGCTCATAGTCACCATCAGTAGCTGCTGCATCCATCATACCATACATTATACCACGAACTTTTAATGCTATTTCTAACAACTCAGGAGGAAGTGGTGCTCCACCATAAAGCATTAGCTCCATTGACATAGTGTAGAGCCATCTGTTACCTTCATCATCTTCAACAATTAAAACTCTACAAGGCATAAATGCTCCAAATGCTTCCGTATATCCAATGATTCCTTCAGCAATTGAAGGTGCACAGAAAGATAATATTCGGATATATCTTTTACCACCTTCATCTTTTATACTACTCTTTATAGACATTTTAGCATCACCAACAACCAAAAAGTTATTATCTCCTGCTATATCTCTCATCGTATCAATTGCATCATCAGTAGAAACATCATCATTGATTCTTACTTTCTAATCATCGCCTCGGCACTACTGCCTGTCTCAAGAACCTTAGTAAACATATCCATATAGTGACCCATAGCATCTGGATGTAAAGTAGATACCTTACCTATCATTCCTCCAAAGCTTATGCCTACAAAAACCACAACAATTAAAGTGATACCACCAATGACACTCAAAATACTTTTAAGCATATTTATTCCTTTTCTTATTTTATTAATAATAGAGCATTATAGCTATTTTTTAATGTATTTTAATTTAATTTACTATTTTTTTAAGAATAAAGTAGAATTTGCAAAGGTATTAAACAATAATATTATAAGATTTTTAATAAAGAATAAAAGTAAGAGGATAAAGTAATCAGAAGAAGTAAAAATAGTTAAACTCAAAGTGGCAGACGACCCACATTTCCACAAGCGTAGCCTCAGAGTATTA
>JAUZSQ010000107.1 GCA_030949325.1 Sulfurovum sp. | reverse complement strand
GGTGTATAAATAAAAATATACCCCAAAAGGAAAATAATGCCCTACCAAAAACTTGACTACCATAGACCTTTGAGTAGAGAGGTTGTGTATACGCTACGAGAAGATTTAATCTTTTCTTGTTCCCATCGCTCCTGCGTGGGAATGTAGACGGGGAGTTAAATTGTAAAGATACGCTACAATAAAATAAAAGGAGCAAGAAATGACAATTAAAATAGATAACCCAAGTCACATTTAGAGAAAAGAGTTGTTTGAGTTTTTCGAGAAAAACAGAAACAAAAGAGTTAGAAGGAGATTGTCTGTAGATACACTCAAAAATTTCATAAGCTCTATTTCAAAAAAGCAAAAATAAACTATAAAAAAGAGATGTCACTAAATACTTATCCACTATTAGTTCTGATGAAGATGAGCCTAGAGATAAAAGTATAGCGTTATATTCTCATATAGAAGATAGTGCTGAGTATATCCATAACCTAAGAAGAGTTGGAGAGTAGATGATATTTGTAGATACTTGTATCTTGATAGACCACTCAAAAAGATAAAATTACTCTTAAAGTACAGAGAAGATAAAAAAAAGACCCCTGTATTAACTCCATTGTGCAATTAGAGTTTTTGGTAGGGGCTTTGAACAAAAAAAGAGCTAAGAGGATTTGATAAAGTGCTTAAAAATTGGAACTTAGCCCATATTGACCAAGAGGTACTTAATTTATCGGTGGCATTAATAAAAGAGTATGGACTTTCTTACAATATGGGTGTCTATGACTCTATCATCGCCTCTACTTGTATGATTTATAATCTCCCTCTTTGGACACACATAAGCAAAAGGTATTTTAGGTTTTGGATATAGAACTGCATACAAGAGATTGACTTAATAGAGGAAAATGACTATATCACAATACAAAAGTTGGAAATTTTTGGTATTGCCTTTTGCTTATGCTGAACAAGAAATAATGAGAGGGATCTTTTGTTAAAATATAATTCACAAGAAATCAAAGGAAACTAATGACATACCAAAAACTAGATAAACTAAAACAAAAACTTGACCACTATAGACCTTTGAGCAGAGAGTGTGCATACGCTACGAGAAGATTTAATCTTGCGTTGGACGTATCATTCTAATGCGATAGAGGGGAATACGCTTACGCTGAATGAGACAAAAGTCGCCTTAGAAGGCATGACTATTGGTGGGAAGAGTCTTAGGGAGCATTTTGAAGCCATCAACCATAAAGAGGCGATTGTTTTTGTGGAGCAGTTGCTGGTGGGGAAAGTGCCTTTGAGTGAGTATGGAGATTTTATAGCGTTAATATCTCGGAGTGTGGAAAAGAGTTTTGAGCCTTATTGGTTTGTTTTAGGTGAAGGGTAGTATGATGATGAAATTGAATCTTTTGAAGGAAAAACAATGAACATAATTTTCGGACCGATACATTCGCGTCGTTTTGGTAAATCTCTTGGGGTGGATTTGAGTCCTTCTAAGAAGCAGTGTAATTTTGATTGTCTTTATTGTGAGCTTGACCCTGCGAAGACGATGGGGGAGTATGATGATGTGTTGTCGGTTGCAGAGATTAGTACAGCGATAAAAGTTGGATTACAAGAGCATACAGATATTGATGTATTGACTATTACTGCCAATGGTGAGCCTACGATGTATCCTCATCTGTCTGAACTGATGGATGAGATAAATACGTTTAAGGGTGAGACCAAGACGCTTATATTGTCTAATGCCGCGACGATTGATGAGCTAGGGGTGCAAGATGCGTTGATGAAGTTTGATGAGGTGAAGCTTTCGCTTGATTGTGCTTCACAGAAATGTTTGCAAAAACTTGACCGTTCGCATAATGGGATTGATGTAGAGAATATCAAAGCAGGGATGTTGGCATTTAAAGCTAGGTATTCCAAGCCTTTGGTGATAGAGATACTTATCGTTGCAAATCTCAATGACAAGGAAGATGAAATCGCAAAGCTCAATGATTATCTATTGAAGTTAGAGCCTACACGGATTGATATGGGGACGATAGACAGACCTCCTGCTTTTGATGTGAGACCTGTGAGTTATGAAAGACTTTTGGAGATTAGTCATCTTTTTGATGCGTCATTGCCAATTTATATTTCTTCACGCAAAAAAGCAGAGAGTAGTCCTGCTTTTTATAGTGATAAACACATTTTAGAAACGTTGAGTAAAAGACCACTGACACATGAAGATATAGAAGCATTATTTGATAAAGAGAGTCAAGAGAGGGTCATAAATCTTTTAAATACGCATAAAATACGACTTGTTGAGACAAATGGGATATATTTTTATAAAAAAGTGTAAAACCTCTTGACATTAAAGGTGTTTTTGTCTATAATCTCACCCACGAAACAAGCACTCAGCTTTTTCAATAATTGTTCCGGCATAGCTCAGCGGTAGAGTAGATGACTGTTAATCATTTGGTCCGAGGTTCGAATCCTCGTGCCGGAGCCATAATTATAACTTAAATCAATCCAAAAAACTTTTTTTAATCAATATTTTTTATACTTAGAACTCATTAAAAGTATGTTATAATCTTGTCACAAGGTGCAATAGGTAGTTGCTGGTGGTGTAAACCACGAGAGGAAAGTCCGGGCTACATGTGAGACAGAACTCCATCTAACCGATGGCCAGAGTAATCTGAGGGCAAGTGCAACAGAGAGAAAGTAGTCTTTCAATTATATGAGAGTCAATGTGAAAGGGTAGGGTAAGAGCCTACCAGTACTTATGGTAACATAGGTAGCTAGGTAAACCCTGTTCGTAGCAAGAAGTATATGGTATAAGTCTCACGAGCTGTTCAATCAGTATGGCTACTTCGCTTGAGTTTAGTGGCAACACTAAACCTAGATAAATAACTGCCCAAGACAAAACCCGGCTTATCGTTGCACCTTTGTTTTTACTACTTTAAATATTTTTGATAAATTTACCTAATTTTCTATCTTTTTTGACTTCTTTATAGTGACCCATAAGCCCATTCATCACGATATAAACTCCATGCTTTTCTAAGGCATTGATATACCCATAGGCACAAGAAAAGTTAGCTGTGGCTTCTATAGGGTCGATACTATAAGGTACCATAGCTCCTGTAAGCACCACTATTTTTGTGTGGAGATGTGCTGCCAAATACTTGGCTGTAATATCTAGTGTATCTGTACCATGTATGATGATGATATCTGTGTAATTAGCATTTTCTATCGCTTCTAAGAGTACTTGCCTATCTGTAAGTGTAAAGTCTAGGCTATCTTTGCCTATAAGGGTAGTCGTATCAAGGGTACAGAGCCATTTATCGGCTAAGTCTTGTAGTGATTGTGCGGTACTGTCTATTTGCAATAGACCATTTTGTGCATTGTATATTTTGTTAAATGTTCCACCTGTGCTGATAATTAATATTTTTTTGATGATTAGCCTTTCCTTTTTGTATTCTAATGGTAAAATAACATAATAATTTTAGGAGAAGTTGAATGATAATGAAAGGCAAAAAAGGTGTCATCTTGGGCATCGCAAACAAAAAATCTATTGCGTATGGTATTGCAAAAGCTTGTCAAGAGCAGGGGGCTGAAATAGCGATTACCTTTTTAAATGAACGATTTGAAAAAAAGTTGTCTCCTATTGCAGAAGAATTGGCATGTGGTGCAAAGTTTTATCCTTGTGATGTGAGTAAAGCAGAAGAGATTACAGCACTCAAGGAGTCCTTAGCCCAAGATATGGGTGAGATTGACTTTATTGTGCATTCTATTGCTTTTGCTCCCAAAGAGGGACTTTCTGGACGTTTTTATGATATGAGTAAAGAGGCATTTGATGTGGCTATGGATATTTCGGTGTATTCTCTTATTGAGATTATACGAGAGTTAAAACCGATTTTATCCAAGAATTCTTCTGTATTGACACTCTCTTATTATGGAGGGGTCAAATATATTCCCAATTATAATTTGATGGGTGTAGCCAAGGCAGCGTTGGAGATGACTACGAAGTATTTGGCAGAAGATTTGGGGCGTGACGGTATTCGGGTCAATGCTATCTCAGCAGGACCTATCAAGACTTTGGCCTCAGCAGGGATAGGTGATTTTTCCTTTATGCTCAAATGGAATGCAGCCCATGCACCCTTAAAGTCCAATGTCACGATTAATCAAGTAGGAAATTCTGGGATGTATTTACTCTCTGATTTAAGCTCAGGTGTCACAGGTGAAATACACTATGTAGATGCAGGATATAATATTATGGGTATGCCTGCTGTAGCCTTTGATGAGGAGGGTAAACCTTGTATTGCATGGAACGGAGAAAGTAAGTAAGAAAGTTTGTATTTACTGCTTACTTGTTACTTTTTTTTCTTGGTCTAAAGGGGAGAAGCAGTAGAGTGTTTATCCCCATTATCAGAAGAAGCACCGTATCACTCAAATGTTTCATAAGCCACAATATTACTTTCCATATCTCTCCTTTATAGCCTATTTTTGTATAAGATTTTATATTTTGTGTTGTCCGTATAAAGTGTTTTCCTCCCCCTTTGAGTAAGTGGGTAAATCCACTCGCCCCATAGCTTGAAGCCAACTTTATAGTAGGTATAGCAGTATTTTTTAAGATTTGTTTATGTATTTGTGCTGTATGAGAGGAAAGTTTTAAGAGTATATGAGTCTCTTTTTTATAATATTTAGTCAAAGCAGAGATATTTTTTAATGCCTTAAAACTCTTAGTTTGGGAAAGTAAAATGAGTGTATTATTCAGACCGATTCTAGCTCTCATCGTTTCTAGGTGATGAAAAATGGGTTTGAGACTAGAGATATCTTTGCTTTCTTTTATTTTTTTAGATTGTTTGATGAGATAACTCCCCAACCATAGAGGCATACGCTGACTTTTGTGTGCTAATTTGAGTATAGATACAGCACTTTTTGCTACACTCGTAGAACCCAAGGTAAACAATGTTGTCACGGTAGCTACCAGTCCAATGCTAGATAAAGAGACTAATACCTTATCTACTTCTTCACCTTTGGCATAGTGGGTTCCTTCAAGAGCCAAATCCCGTAAATCACCAATGAGAAAAAAGTCTGAACCTATGGCTGAAAGTTGTCCAGAGAGTTCATCGCTTGTCCCTGTGCGTATCCCTTGGGCTATTTTCTCAGATTGATAGCTAAAACTAGCACGAGTATCGGCTATGTGTTGCAATAAAATATGGGCTTGTGTATCTTGATGCATATATTCAAATTGCATAAAATAGTGTAAATATTCATAGGCATCAGCATACTTTTCTTCTTTTATAAGGCTTTGTGTATGAGGAAGAGGGTCAACTTGTGTCAAGGTATGATAGGCATAGGTATTTTTTTGGTAGAGCAGTGTAGTTGCTGTAGAGAGTAGCAGTATCAAAGAAAATACATAATAAAATTTCAACATTCTATATTGTATCGTCAAAATGTGTTAAAATACTAAAAAAGGATATTATTATATGCAAGACTCTTCCCAATATTTAGAAAAAAAAGCTTTTTTTCGACAAAGTACTTACGATTTATGGACGCAATTCTGTCTTTGAAGCGTTAGAAGACAAGAATATCACTATTCACAAAGTACACCTTTCCACATCGAATAAAGATGCCAAGGTGTTACAAGATATGGAGCGCTTGGCAAGAGAACGTAAGATTGAAGTGATGTATCATGACAAAAAATCCTTATCTCGTATTTCCAAAAATGCCAAGCAAGACCAAGGTGTAGCCTTAGACATTGTTTTGGAGCATTTTTGTAATGAGAAAGAATTTCTAGATACACATAAAAAGTATAGAATCATGGTACTTGATGGTGTGACTAATCCTCAAAACTTAGGTATGATTATTCGTTCTTGTACAGCAGGAAATATTGATGCGATACTCTTG
>JAUZSQ010000106.1 GCA_030949325.1 Sulfurovum sp. | reverse complement strand
GGAGATACTCACCCATAAAAAGCAAGATAAAGATTGGATAGAGCTTTTGACTGAGGCTATTGAGAGTAAAAATAAAGATTTCTTTCTTTAGTTAGATAGTTGCTTTTAGAATAGATTATTGTTAATTTTTTAGATTTCCTCTGGTACTTAGGGGAGGTATGGTCTATTTTAAGTGTGCGCTACTTTTAGGGGGTTGGGGAGGATGCCTAAGTTCGCTTAAATTCTCATCGGATTTCACCTAACGATGTAGTGGTAGTTTGTGTTAAACCATTTTGTCATTTCCATAGCCACTGCATCTTTGTTTCCACGTGCCATAGAAAAGTAAAGTGCTTCATTGTCTAATGTTTGAAACCTTTTAGGAATGGCTCCTAACATAACAGCAGTATCGAGTACAGTATCGTACAGTGAAAAGTCATTGGACGATATAAAGTCAATACCTGCTTCTTTTTGATACATCCAGTGTCTTTTTTTGAGTACTGATGCTACTTTTTCTACTTCGTTAAAATCTGTTTTACCTGCCCAATAAAGCTCCAAACCTTTTTTTAATTCTCTTTGTTCCCCAATACGTGGGAAGCCTACTACATAATTTTTTGACATAATTTATCCTTTGTTCTAACAATCCAAACAACACAGTAAAAAATAGAGAGTTTTAGTGTGTTGCTTTGATTCAATGTGTTTATAAAGTGCTGTGAATGGTTATTTTTATGAAAGAATAATGTATGGAGGATGTACGCCTGTACGTCTAAATGCAAAGTACGTACAGTAAAAAGGACATCTTGGGATGTAGTGGTTTAAAAGCAATGCCAATTTGGTTTTGAGTTTGAAAAAACAGTTACAGTGACAGGCTTTTAGGGAACAAAGGAGCGTTTGCAACAGTGTTAAATAAATGTAAAAATAGCGATGGCATAACAACTCCTTTAAAATATTTTCAAAAGTATATCAGATATTAGGTTGATTGAATCTGAATTTAGGAGTATCTATCTCTTTCATCACTCCAATCCCCTAAAAACTAAAATTTATGGCTTAAAGCCCATGATACCTCATAGCCTTTTCCAAATCCTCTATTGTATCTATCCCAAAACTTTCTGTTTGTACTTCTGTCATGGCTATTTGGTAGCCGTGGTGCAAGGCTCTGAGTTGTTCTAGCTTTTCTATGTCTTCTAGGGGAGAGGGGGTGCTGTTGCAAAATATGGCTAGGGATTGCATGGTGAAGCCGTAGATGCCTAGGTGTCCTTTGTAAGTATTGAAATGATGGTCTCTTGGGTAGGGGATTTTGGCACGAGAGAAGTAGAGGGCTATGTCGTGTTTGTTGGTGACCACTTTGACGATATTGGGGTCATCGGCTTCGGGATTGGAGATGATTTTGTAGCATGAATTCATAATAATGTCTGTGTTTTGAGCATTATTTGATGTGAGGTTGTAGATGGCTTGTACCACCTTTGTTTCTATAAAAGGCTCATCTCCTTGTACGTTGATGATGATTTCATCGTTTGGGAGTTGTAGTTTTTGGGAGGCTTCGTAGATTCTGTCTGTGCCACTTTGATGGCTAGAGGAAGTCATGATAGCGTCTATATTGTAGTTTTGTGCAATGTCGATGACTTGTTGAGAATCTGTGGCGATGGTGACTCTTGTCAATATTGGCTACAGCTTGTGCTGTACGGATAACCATGGGGATACCACCTATGTCAGCCAATACCTTGTTGGGGAAGCGACTTGAGCCTATACGGGCAGGAATAATAATCATAATGAAGCCTTTTGTCTTTAATTATCATTATTTTACACTCTCTATGCTAAAATACTTCTCATAATAAGGATAACAATGAATAAAGCACTATTTCTTCTCAATATGGGAGGTCCAAACAGTATCAATGAGATTGAACTTTTTCTCAACAATATGTTTGCAGATAAAAATATATTGACTATGGATAGATATTCACGGAAGTTTGTCTCTATGATTATTATAGGCAAACGTTTGGAGAGTGTCAAAAAGAATTATGCACTCATAGGGGGGGAAGTCTCCACTGCTAGGATTGACCCAAAAGCTCATTTCCAAATTAGAACCATACCTTGATATGCCTATTTATCCTGTGATGCGTTATGTCCCTCCCTTTGCTGATATTGCTTTGCGTGAGTGCAAGGATAAAGGCATAGAAGAACTCATACTTTTTCCACTCTATCCACAATATTCGAGTACCACGACACATTCTTCTGTAGAAGATGTGCAAGAGCGTTGTGAAGCCTTGGATTACCATCCAAAGATAAGCGTGATAGCCCCTTATTATGACGACTATGAATATATAGAAGCTTCTTGTGACGAGATTATCAAAGCGATGGAAGGCAAGGATACGCGTGAGTATGATTTGTTGCTCTCAGCACATGGTTTGCCCTTGAATATCATCAAGGAGGGTGACCCTTATCAAAATCAGATTGAAGGGAATGCTTCGGCTATCAAGATTTATCTCAAGAGCGTGGAGTAGCTTTTCATAATATCAAATTGGTGTATCAGTCCAAAGTAGGTTCATCTGCGTGGCTAGAGCCAAATTTGGTGGATGTCTTGCGTAATCCTTACCATAGAAAAGTCGTTATCTTTCCCTTGGCATTTACCATTGATAATTCAGAGACAGTGTTTGAGCTAGATATAGAACACAGAGAAATAGCAGAGAAGATAAAATATGAAGATTACATCGTAGCGAAGTGTATGAATGACACTGATAAGTTTGTAGATTTGATTGTAGATAAGGTGAAGAAGGTATCTTAAATGTGGTCATTTATCTTTGTTTTATTGTTAGGCATTTTACTTTTTAATACGATTTTGATAAGCGAACAAGAGGATAAATATATACAATCCTTTAGCATCAGTGATGCTATAGCAGAGCTAGAAAATAATAGAAGTATGGAAGACAATATTACCATAGACAGCAATCTTACTAGCGAATCTAATCATAGCATTGCTATAGGCCTTAGTCTTATCTTGGCAGAAGAAGACAATATCACAGTACTGGAAACACTGCCCTCGAAGATGATTAGCCTAGCCAAAAGTAAAATCGGCACAAGTTATGTTTATGGTAGTACAGGACCTGATAGTTTTGACTGCTCTGGTTTCGTTTATTATCTTTTTGATGAACATAATATTACGGTACCTCGTAGCTCCTTGGCACAATCTAAAGACGGCACAGCCCTAGCAAGAGAAGACTTACAAAAAGGGGATATCGTATTTTTTGATACCAGTGGCAAAGGGAAGGTCAACCATAGTGGTATCTATCTAGGAGACGATACCTTCATTCATGCGAGTTCAGGCAAAGCCAAAGGTGTCACTATTTCTAATCTCAATGCATGGTATAAAGATAAATTTCTTTGGGGGATACATAAGTGAAGTCTAGCAGGGGGTTTAACCAACATTTAGATAAACTTCTATCTATAGTATATAAATATTGACATAGGAAACCCACCATGACACACGCATTACTCATCGAAATAGGTGTAGAAGAATTACCTGCACTTCCCTTACTTAAAATTGTCTCAAATATTGAAAAATCTTGGGCTACATTACTCAAAACCTATAAACTTTCTACCGATTTTACCTTTGTGTATACGCCTAGACGTTTGGTGTTGAAGCATGAGGCTATGCCTTTGTATCAAGAAGATAGCAGTATCGAGTTCTTTGGTCCTCCTTTGGCTGTGGGAGTCAAAGAGGGGAACGCTACTAAAGCAGGAGAGGGCTTCGCACGTAAGTGTGGGGTGGCTTTTGTAGACCTTGGGCGTGGAGAGAAGAACGGCAAAGAAGTGTTGTATTACAAAAAAGAAGAAAAAGGTGCCAAGAGTACGAGTCTTTTGCAAGAGATGCTAGAAAAATGGTTGGCTTCTATGGCATTTGGAAAGATGATGCGTTGGGGTGAGGGTAAAGATGAATTTATTCGTCCGTTGAGATGGTTACAAGTACGTACCGATACAGAGGTAGTAGCAGTAACATTGTTTGGCGTGAAGTCTGATAGCAAAACCTATGTACATCGTATGGTAAGTTATGATGCTATCGAAGTAGCAAGTATTATGGACTATGATGAAGTGCTTCAAGAGGGTGCTGTGATGCTTGACCCTCGCAAAAGAAAAGCCCTTATCTTGGCTGAGTTTGATGCCTTAGAATCTGAGTATGCTGTGCTAATAGAGCGTGATGAAGCACTGATTGCAGAAGTCGTCGCCATTACCGAAAACCCCAAAGCATTGCTAGGTACATTTGATGCACTCTTTTTGACCTTGCCTCCTGAGGTGATTATCACTTCTATGAAAGAACATCAACGCTATTTCCCTGTCTTTGAAGAGGGTAAAATAAGCAATAAGTTTGTGGTCGTGTCCAATGCCTATACGCAAGACTATAGTAAAGTCATCCAAGGCAATGAACGTGTACTGAAGCCTCGTCTAGCCGATGGATTGTTCTTTTATCAAAATGACCTCAAAATGGGGTTAGATACCCAAGGGCTTGAAAAGGTACAATTTATTGATGGCTTAGGCACGTTGGCTGATAAAATCAAACGTGAAAGAAAGATTGCACTTTGTCTTTTGGGTCTTTATATGGAAAGTACCAAAGCCCAAACAGCCCAAAGTACGCTTTGGTTAGAAACGTTGATGGAGAGGGCTATTGGCTTGGCTAAAGCCGATTTGATGTCTGAAATGGTTTATGAATTTACAGAGCTTCAAGGCTTAATGGGATATTATTATGCCAAAGCATTAGATGAAGACCCTTTGGTGTATATGGCTATCAAAGAGCAGTATATGCCAGTAGGTGAGGGTGCTGAATTACCGACTTCTATATTTTCAGCGATTGTGGCGATGTCTGCGAAGCTTGATACACTCTTTGGACTCTTTTCGGTAGGTAGAATCCCTACAGGTTCCAAAGACCCTTTTGCCTTGCGTCGAGCAGTCAATGGCATCGTGCGTATAGTCAATACCCATGATTTGGCGTTTCATATTGATGATATAATTGGCTTACTCAAAGGGGAATATCAAGACTTTGATACAGATAAATTGTCCGAATTTATCTTGGAGCGTATCAACAAATCTTTGGATGCGAATCCCTCGGTGATTGCAGGGGTTTTGGCTTCGGGTGAACGAGACATCAATGAAATCAACAAAAAAGTATTGGCACTTAATTCCATTGTCTTAGAAGATACGTTTAAAGAGCAGTTTTCTACCTTTAAGCGTGTGGCAAATATTTCCAAAGATATGGACTTGAATGCTCCCTTAGCTATTGATATTACACTCTTTACTGAAGATGCCGAAATCACTTTGTATCATGCCTATGAAAAAGTGATGAACCAAAGCTATAGCAATTATGAAGTACAGCTTCAAGCACTCTTTGGACTCAAGCACGAATTAGACGGCTATTTTGATACCGTGATGGTCAATAGTGAAGATGAAGCACTCAAAACCAATAGGTTACACAGTATAGGTTCGATTTATAAGGCATTTAAGAATATTGCAGATATTAAAGAGATTACCCTATAAAGCATTTCTAAAGTTATCATATTATATAATATGTAATAACCAATATGATATTAAAAGGAATGAAAATGAAAAAACTCTTAACAACTATAGCATTACTTAGTACCCTAACCCTCGCCAGTGAGCATCCGATAGAACTTGGTATCGGATATGCACCAGGGGACAATAGTGGAGATATGTTGACGGCTTATGCTTCTATCGAAGTGCTTGGAGGGATTGCTTCTCGTTTTGAATATAGTAAAAATATCAATGATGGTGAGCTCTTTTCTACAGAAGACTTGAGTCGTTATGCCATTTTTGCTACCTATAACTTGGCACTGACTCCCAATATGTCTTTGACTCCCAAAATTGGTATTGTCAAAAATGACTCCGAAGTCAAAATAGGTGATGTACTCAGTGCTGTGAGTAGTTCTTCTACAGAATTGACCTATGGTTTGGAGCTTAATTATAGTTATAATGAAAGCTTGTCATTTTATGTAGGTTATACGGATTATGGTAATGATTTCGATTTTGATAAAACGTATGTGGACAGTGACTATCTTGATAGTGCAAACTTTACCGTTGGTGTTAAAGTCGGCTTATAATCGTCACTCAGCCTTTGGAGTATGATGTACTCATTGTTGGTGCAGGGATAGCAGGGGCTACGTTAGCCTATACCTTACATCAACAAAATCATAAAGTTTTGCTAGTCGATAAATCAGGCATCGCCTCAGGTGGTTCAGGCTCAGCGGGGGCTTTTGTCTCTCCCAAGATAGGCAAGGGTTCACCTTTGCAAACACTGACCAATAAAGCTTTTGATTTTGCCAAAGACTTTTATACGGCAAATTGCCCACAGTATTTTCATCAAACAGGTATCGTGCGTATTCCCAAAGATAAAGCAGATGCCGATAAGTTTTCTAGCTATGCCTCCGTCAATACCAATCCTTATACACTTTATTCTCCTCAAACCTTAGCCAAACTAGGTATAGATACAGCCTTTGAGAGCTTTTATTTCCCAGAAGCAGGAGATTGTGATGCTGTTGAGGTCTGTCAATGGCTCTTGCGTGATATTACAGTCATCAAGCATGAAGTCAAATCCTTGCACAAAGTCCATGGTTTGTGGAAGATAGATAAGTATTGGAGTAGGCATATTGTCTTAGCAACAGGGTATGAGCATGATTTGGCAGAGATAGACTATATGGGTATTCGTGGTAAATGGGGAACAAGAGGTGATTTCTCTTCTGCTTTTCCTCTGAGTGTGAGTATGCATCAATCCCTTTCGATTGGAGCGAACCGTCAGGGTATTATCAAGATAGGAGCTACGCATGAAAATGGGATACAGACTGCTATTCCTTGTCAAAAATCTGAAATCATGCAACTCAAAAGCCAAGCACAGACGCTTATTGATACCTCAGACTTGGTGTTAAAGCAGATATTTTGTGGTATGAGAGCAGGATGTAAAGATTATTTTCCCTTGATTGGCAAGGTGATAGATGTCCCCTCTATGTTGGCAGAGTTTCCTATACTACGTAAAGGAGGGAAACCTTCATTACGCTACAAAGAAAACCTCTATATTTTTGGAGGATTGGGAGGACGGGGATTTGTCTTTGCTCCTTTGATGGCACAATACCTCTCAGAGTGTATCATGCAAGACAAAGCAGTGCCTACAGAAGTCTCTGCTGATAGATTATTTTTTAAATGGTGTCGTAAACTTTAGGGCTTGTCCCATGTTTTCCATTCAGGCAAAGAATCCACAGCAGGAAAGCCATCCAATATCTCTTGGGGCTGAAATCTTGGCTTATACGCAAATGCCTTACATCCATCAACCCAATATCCCAAATAAATCCACGGAAGGTCAAGTATTTTTGCTAGTTTTATTTGATACAGTAGTGAGTACGTCCCCAAAGAAAGACGGGTATAATCAGGGTCATAATAAAAATAAATCGAAGAAATACCATCATCTACAATATCAATAAGGTCAACACCAATGAGTTTCCCATCTTTAATATAGAGTACCTCTTGACCAAAATCGTGCGCTCCATCAACAAAGTTTTCATGGTATTCTCTTTGGCTAATATTACGATGTTTCCAACCATCCGTACGCCCTTTGAAGGCGTGGTATTTGTTGTACAATAGGATATGTGCTTGGGTGAGTGTAGGCTTTTGGACAATAATCTCTGTATCTTTATTACGGTTAATAGACTTCTTTTGTGATTTGGTATATTGATAGTCCTTGACACCGATACGAATACTCTTACATTCATTACAGCTTTCACAAATAGGATGGAAAAAGTATTTCCCAAAGCGTCGCCACCCACGAGCCACGACAGCCGTAGCAAACTTCTTGGACGCTTGGGATACATATTTATACTTCATACGCACTTTATTACCAGATATATACGAGCAATCATAGTCAAGCATAGAAAAGTCAGTCGATGGTGGATTGAGTAAGTCTAATTCTTCATTCATAAAAATATTATATCTAATGTTTGGTATTTTTTGGTTGGAGTATAAGAGAAATATAGGCTTTACAAATAAATAAAAAGAAGCTATACTTGTACAATAAATAGAACATAAAAGAAAATCTATTCAAAAGGAATCTATGATGACGGTTGTAAACTTTACAGAAGCACGAAATAACTTTAAATCTGTACTTGACTCAGTGGTAAACGATGCGGATTATACTATCATAAATAGACGTGACGCTGATGATGCTGTCGTGATGTCACTAGAGTATTTTAATGCTATACAAGAAACATTACATTTACTTAAGTCTCCTAAAAATAGGGAGCATTTAGGAAAATCTATCGCACAATATCATGCGTCCAAAATAGAAAGACATAAGCTTATACATGAGTGATAGAGTACTGTCTTGGACAGCAGAAGCATGGAAGACTTATGTCTATTGGCAAGGTCAAGACAAGAAGACATTAAAACGTATTAATAAACTCATTGATGCTACTTTACGTGACCCTTTTGAAGGCATTGGAAAACCCGAAGCGTTAAAAGAAAACTTAGCAGGGTTTCATTCCAGAAGAATTGACGATAGCAATCGTCTAGTCTATGTTGTAGAAGAGCTATCTATAGTCATTATTTCTTGTCGCTATCATTATTGATAATCCTTTCAAAAATCTTACAATACCCATAGTGATAACTCTTTAAGTTTATACACTTTTCTCGTTTCTCTTCTCTATAGTATTTATCTGGAATCTGTATTTTATATTTTTGTATGATAGGAAGTGCATCAATGGAGAGTGCTTTTATTGCCCTAATATCTAATTTGTGGGCTTGGTCTTGAAACTTTTCTATATTGTGCTTTGCAACCATTGCATCAATATTGAGTGAAGAAATGAAAGCAAAAGACATACATCCTAGAAGGACAAGTATATTGAGTAGTGTGTGAAAAGCATAGCGTTTGAGGATAAAAATAATGCCGATGAAGAGCATCAGTAGCAAAAAGTAATCAAACCATTCTACATAATATCTTAGTACAGTCGCACCCATGATAGATTGGTAGAGGTACATCTTTTTGAGAGATACTATGCCTATTATAATAGTTTGTATGAGTAGACTAATCAGTAAGATAGAGCTTGTCTTTTCGTTTTTATGCCTTTTGAGTATAAAGATGAATATGAGTGAAACCAATCCCATAAGCATCATCAATTGGAAGAATCCTTCTCTTGCAAAAGAGGCTATATTTGTGCCTTCTTGAATATATCCTGTGAAGAGAAAAGGAATTTGCATAAGGATGAAAGTAAGAAATAATAGGTTAATCATGCCCAGAAATATCGATACAATGACGATATCCAAGGCAGGGGTTTCTTTGCTAGATGGATAGACTCTTATGGTTTGAAAAGGTATAGATGAAGAGCAAGAGATAGACTAAACATGAGTACAAGAGTGATAATATCTTCTATTTCAAAGAGTATATTAAAGGTTAATAATTGTGTAAATAGCTTAGAATATTGACTATCAGCCGAAGATAAAAGGAGTGCAAAATTACAAGAAAAGGTAGGGTAATAGCCAAGGCTTGGAGAATCCTTATAGACATATTTTTATCAATATGTGTGTAAAAGAGAGGGATAAAAAATGCTTTTAAATAAGAAATACCTCCTATTTTAAAAGATTTTATAAATATGACTTGATGGAGGTGTTGCACTTTATGCATAGAACTCATATAGAGGATAAAGACCAAGCTATAAAAGACTATAGGTAAAATAGCAGCTTGTGCTAAATCATTACTATAATAGAACATATCCATGATAAGAATGAGTAAAAAAGGTACAAACCATTTACTATAGGGATTAATAATGTGTTTACGCCCTATCATATAGAGTAAAGGTAACAGTACAAGTAGATAAGAAATAATATGCCATGAACCTACGAGGAACTTCATCTTAAAAAAATTCTCTATAATAGAGAGTACTAAAGCTATGAGGATTAATCCCCAAGCTAGAGGTTTTTTATTGAGGAGTGGGTTGAGTATGATACTTGTTTTTTCTAGTGGTATTGTTTCCATTTTATAGTCCTTTTTGTTGTGGTTTGATGACACGTTGATAAAAATATTGCATTTCTTCATAGCTTTGCATAATAGTATCGTCATTTTCTTGGCTTAATAGGGTGAGATGTAATTCCTTGTAAGCCGTTAAAAAATCCTGCTCTATAGACTTAACACAGCCAAAATATAAGCCTTTTACAGCAAGTTTTATCTCCCCTTTCAATGCACTATTAATTATATTTTGTTAATATAATAGCAAGATATCTAAGGTAGCCTTCGTGATTCAAAAGCTTTGTATCTTATCAATTCCATGTCACTTCATAAGTATTAATTTTTTGTTCATTTAGTGTAAATATTATTGATGCGTGATGTAAGATATCTTTTCTATTTCGGACTTCACTAAACCAATTTTTTATATGAGAGAGTATTATTTCATCTTTATTAAACACGGAAGTATCTGTTTGAGATATTTTTAATTTTAGCATACTAATAAAATATGATTCTCTCTTTTCTCGAATAACTAGCGACTACAGCAACCTCACCTAAAAAGACTAGGGATGTGAGTGACAATGAGAATCCCATTGAAACTTTCCATTTGTCATAAAAAGAGACCAATATCCAACTCATTTGTAAAATAAGATTTAATCATTTTTAATGAGGTGATATATCTTTCACCTTTTGGTAACTTTTTTATTTGTATTTTCCTAATAGGCATAAAATTCCTTTATAAAACTTCCTTTGAAGTATCATACACCATCTCATAATAGGCATTACCGTTGAATGTAAACTCTTGTATGACAGTCAGTCCTAGTTTACGCTTGTGTGCTTCGTAGGAGCGTGGGTTTATTTTGTTTACAAAGGTGACAAGCGTAGGGTAGTCGCTTCGCCATTTCTCTTGCGCGTGAGAATCTCAAATATATTCTTGAGTACAGCTGTGCCTCTGACACCCTTTTGTCAATCACAGAGACAGTCCATATTGGTAGGAGTTTTCTGTGGAAAGTGTTTGACCAAGGTAGTGTAGATTGGGTAAGTCTTTTATCATGTGTGCAAACATTGCCCATCTTGACCAAAATTGCCACGAAGCAGACATTACATAAGCTAAGACTTCGTCCTGTTCTTTGAGGATAAACAATCCCTGTTCTTGTTCTATGAGTTCGGTCAGTTCTGCTTTGCTAAAGGCTGTAGTGACAAAGCCATCTTTTTTATCTTCTTCTTTAATAGTATGGACTTGATATTTAGCATGTAGTTTTAGTGTGGCATCTATATCTTCTAGGGTGGCTATTTTATATGGCATGGATTTTCCTTTGGTATCCCCACGAGGACTCGAACCTCGAGCTACGCCTTAGGAGGGCAGTGCTTTATCCAGTTAAGCGATGAGGACAATGGTTTGGAAGAGAAATTATACAGTATTTGTCTTATTGATAGTTAATCTAGGGTGAGGATGTTGATGAGTTCTATGCCATCGCAGTCTTTTTTGATGCGTTTGTGTTTTCTTGCATCTTCTTCTGCAAATTCTAATAAATCGGCAAAATCATTTTTGCTTACTGTGACTTCAAAAACTTCTTTTTGGGTTTTGATGAAGATACTGCTTTCTTCTTCTTGAGACAGAGAGAGGTTTCTTAATCCTGTGGCAAATTCACTTTTGATGGCTTTCATTACTTTTTCATTGCCTA
Organism: Sulfurovum sp.; assembly: GCA_030949325.1. GTDB lineage: Bacteria > Campylobacterota > Campylobacteria > Campylobacterales > Sulfurovaceae > Sulfurovum. The sequence continues at coordinate 9,490 of JAUZSQ010000106.1, read as the reverse complement.
AAAGACTTGCGATACTAATGGTTTTGTTGATGTCATTTTTGCACATGACTATATAACTTACTTTTATCATACCTTCCACCTTTGACTCCTTATGTTTTGTAGAGTATAGCATAGTATGTTAAATTGAAAGATTTTTCATCTTTAATGCACATATTATTAAAAAAAAGATACACTTTAATTTATAGTTAATAATAAGAATGGGAGACTTCGATTGAAAAATAAACAGTATTCGGTCAAAGTATTTGAAACCACCATAGATGATGAGAAAGCATTTAAGATGTTTTTTGATAAAAATGATATTCTTTTTAAAGAGTATCTTATCCTTATTAATGGTGATATGAGTACGGATATAGCAGACTACTTGCAAGAAAAATCTTTGAACTTTATTCATAATGTAGATTTACCTACGGGTCGTTTACGTCAAGAGCCTAGCAATAAGAACGAAAAAGAGAGATGCTTGTCTTTGCAAGAAGAGTTGAAGGCTTTAGAGATTGAAAATGGTGTGAACCAACAAATAGCACAGACACAGATGCAAAAGGTACAAAGTGAAATCAAGGTACTTTCTGAGAAACTAGCCAACAATCTCACCGTAGTTGATGAGATTATTCGTAGTGGACGAGAGCTGAAGATAGAGGGTGATTTATTATTACTCAACCGTGTGAATAGTGGCGCTACTATTCATACTACGGGCAATCTTATTATTACCCAAGTCGTAGAAGGGGCTTTACGTTGTGATGGAAACTTTATGATGATTACGGTCTCTCCCAAAGCAAATATTATATTTAATGGTGTGGTCGTAGACAATGAACTTCTAGAGAATAAATTAAACCGTATTGAGTTAAAAGAACGAGAAATATTTATCACTCCAGTGATAAAAAAGGAGATAAATTGGGCATAGTTATTGCAGTGATTAGTGGAAAAGGGGGTGTAGGAAAGACGACAGCTACAGCCAATTTGGGTTTGGGTATTGCTATGTATGGCAAGAAGTGTATCGTAGTAGATTTTGATATAGGTCAACGTAACTTGGATATGATTTTGGGTTTAGAAAATCGTGTCGTGTATGACTTGGTACAAGTGATGGATGGTGAAGCTAGTGTCCGACAAGCTGTTATCAAGAGCAAAGCCAATGATAATTTACATTTTTTGGCAGCCTCTCAGACCAAAGACAAAGGTGTACTCAATTCTGAAAAAGTCAAAGTTTTGGTAGAGTCACTTAAAGAGACGTATGAATATGTCATCTTGGATTCTCCTGCTGGTATAGAGAGTGGGTTTGAGCATACCATTGAATTTGCTGATACTGCGATTGTCATCGTCAATCCTGAGGTTTCTTCTATTCGTGATGCTGACCGTGCTATAGGTATTTTGGATGCGAAGTCGCAGAGGGTCAAAGAAGGTGAAGAAGTGAGAAAGCTTCTCATCGTTAACCGTATTTCAGCCGAAATGGTACAAAATGGAGAGATGCTCAAATCTGAAGATATTTTGGATATTCTCAATATTACTCTGCTAGGAAAAGTACCAGAAGATAAAGGTGTGATTGATGCATCTAACCAAGGTAAACCTGTGATTTTGAATGAAAAGTCTATCGCAGGAGAAGCCTATATTCGTATCTCTAAGCGTCTGTGTGGAGAAGATATACCTATGAAAGATATTGAAAGCCCTCAGACAGGTGTATTCAGAAAATTTACAGGGATGTTTAGATAATGTTTGGATGGATGAATGAAAACAAGAGTGCTTCTATCGCCAAAGATAGATTGACGATTGCGATTATGTCTGATAGGCAACATTTGACAGAGTTTCCTTTTATGGATGAACTCAAAGCAGAGATTATGGAAGTAGTTAAGAAATATGTAGGTGTCAATAACGTAGAGATAAAAAAAGAGATAGAAGGTGAAATTGAAGCCTTGTCTATTGAGATTGAACTCTCACGAGATTAAGTCTAGGCAGTACTTTGTGATAATTATGATATAATCCCTTATTATTTAAACTATTATTAACAAGGTACACTACATATGTCATTTTCAACACTAGGGTTATCAGAACCTCTACTCAAAGCGATACAACTTCAAGGATATACGACACCTACACCTATACAACTCAAGGCAATACCTATTGTCATCAAGGGTAGAGATGTCTTAGCCGCGGCACAGACAGGGACAGGAAAAACGGCAGGGTTTACCTTGCCTTTACTCGAACGTCTGTCTCAAACACAACCCCAAATGAAAAGCAAACAAATACGCGTATTGGTTTTGACTCCTACACGAGAACTCGCAGCCCAAGTGGCTGAGAGTATTGCAACGTATGGTAAATATATGAAATACCGTTCTATGGTAATTTTTGGTGGGGTAGGGATTAACCCACAGTTAGCTTCTTTGCGTAAAGGGGTAGATATTGTCATTGCTACCCCTGGTAGGCTACTTGATATTGCAGGTCAAAAAGGGGTAGATTTCTCCAGAGTCGAGTGCTTGGTCTTGGATGAAGCTGACCGTATGTTGGATATGGGTTTCATTCATGATATCAAAAAGCTCATGAAGCTTATGCCACAACAGAAACAAACCTTACTCTTTTCTGCTACCTTTTCCTCAGAGATAAAAACCTTGGCATCAGGATTACTCAAAGACCCAGTTCTTGTAGAAGTCGCACGAGAAAACACCACAGCAGAGCAGATAAGTCAAGTAGTACACTTGGTAGATAAAGGGCGTAAAAGAGAACTCTTAGCACAGCTCATCAAGACCAAAAAATGGACGCAAGTCTTGGTCTTTACGCGTACGAAGCATGGAGCGAACAAGCTTTGCCAACAGCTTGAAGAGTATTCAGGTATCCAATCAGCAGCGATTCATGGTAACAAGTCACAAGGTGCGCGTACCAAAGCCTTGGCAAACTTCAAAGCAGGGGTAGTGAAGGTACTTGTAGCTACAGATATTGCAGCACGAGGGATAGATATAGAGCAGTTACCTCATGTAGTCAACTATGAACTTCCCAACGTACCAGAAGATTATGTACATCGCATAGGACGCACAGGACGTGCAGGGCTCAAAGGTGAGGCGGTTTCTTTGGTTTGTATCGATGAGCATGAATTACTCAAAAATATTGAGAGATTTACCAAGGCTGATATAGAAAAAGTCGATATAGAAGCCTTTAGACCTGACCCAAGTATTTTGGCACAACCGATACAAAATGGTAGAGGTGGTGGAGGCAAAAGAAACAATAGCCGTAATGGAAATGGCAACTCCAACAGAAACGGTCGCAATAAGCAACCCACAGAATCACGAAGAAGCCAAGAAAAACCCAAAAATACTAGGGCTGAAAAGATAGGGACGAACTTACAAGCGAAGCTTGATAACCTAGACAAAAGAAGCCCTTCGGGCAAGAGGAGAAGATAATGAAAAAAGTATTTACATTTGTAGATGAGAAAAAACATGAAGACCGTGTACTTGAAGCCATCAAAAATGAGATTAGAAAATACATGAAGCGTGAAAAGAAAAAAGATTTACCTGATAAAGCCACGATGTATTGGGATTTTGATTGTAAAGTAGGGGCTACTGCCTCAGACGCTACAGCCATCCCTCACGAAGAGCTTATCAAAGCCCTTGATACTATTAAAGCTACAGGTGTGAGTGAGTGTTATGTAGAAATCTTAGTCAAAGCAGTAGACAAACCTCTCAAACCTGAAGAAGATTTAGAGGCTTAATACTTGTGCTTTCACATCTTTCTTGATTTGACTTGAGGAAGTTTGTGGATTGTAAGTGACTTGAACGATTTTTTTACCTTTAGATTCAAGGTAACTTTCTACGGCAATATTATGAGGCTTGTCTCCCCAATCTTCCCCAATCACAAAAATATCAATATTCAGTTCTTTACAGGCTGATACATATTCTAGTTCATGGTATCCCCTTGCATTATCTACACATTTGAGTGCTTTGAGCATGGTAAGACGTTGTTCCAAAGGTATGACAGGCACATTGGGTTTATAAGAGTTGACGACTGCATCAGAAGCCACCCCAACGATAAGGGTATCACCCAATGTTTTACAATGTTCCAACAAAGCCAAATGCCCCACATGTAGTAAATCAAAAGTACCGACAGTATATACAATCATTTATTGTTTCCTTTAGTAATATTTGTTAAGATATTTCAGATATAATACTCTTTATTTACTTAATTGTAAGCAAAAAAATAGCTAAGGATTTACCAATGTCAAAAAAGCAGACTTCAACGATAGAAAAACCACCCAGCATACTTTCTTATGTAAAAGATATTCCTAACCTTTTATCCCTCTCAGGGTTGGCTTGTACCATTTTAGCGATTTATTTTGCTATCACAGGACTCTATGCTGCGGCGATGATTGCTATGGTATGGGCTGTGGCATTTGATTGGGCTGATGGTCTAGTAGCTAGGAGACTCAAAGGTCGTACAGCCACTGATGCACAATTTGGAGGACAACTAGATGTACTTATAGATATCGTCAGTTATGGTGTGACTCCTGCGATATTACTTTTGAGTTATGGAAATTTTGAGCCTTTATATTTGATAGCTGCCTTCATCATACTCTCTGCTGCTGCGATTAGACTTAGTTATTTTAGTACCTATGGATTAGCAGGTGGAGCGAAATATACAGGACTGGCACTCGATAACAATAGTTTGATTTTAGTCTTTATATTTTTACTTGAAGGTAGCATTAGCCATGATAACTTTTTGATAATCTTGTGTATAAGCACGATTGGACTTGCCATACTCAATGTCTCAGAGATTAAAACCCCAAAACTTTCAGGAAATCCTAGAAATGTTTATTTACTAGCAGGATACACGCTTGGGATAACTGTGATTTATGGATTGCAATTGCTATAGGAAAAAGATAATACTTTCTACATAATAGTTCTTATTACTCTATATACGCTATAATCTCTTATTAAAACGAAGGTATTCTTATGACACAACATCCCTCACTTCTTGCACAATTTCGCTCTTTTTGTTATCAAAATAATACTACAGACTTTGAAACGGCTGTGGCGTATTTTGCTGTATTTGGTGGTATGGGGTGGTCTGTGGATATGAGCCGACCTTTAGAGGTACTTATAGAAGAAAAAGTACTCAATAATTACCGTTATATTCATGGTGATTTGACCAAGATTACGCATTCTAAGGCGACGTATCATGCGATGCTTACCGCCATAGCTTCTGGGGATAGACGTGAGCATTCTGCGTTTAAGCGTGTCAATATTGGCAGGGAAGAGGGGGAAGAAGTGATAGATTTCTTGATAAAAGATGGCTTTTTGGTCTTTGATAAATCGGTAGAGAAGCCTATGGATGAAAAAGATGGCAATTCGGACAAGTTTTTGTTTGTTTTGCCTTTTATGCGTTTTTGGTTTGCTGTGATTTCTCCTACCTATAAAAGCATCAAAGAAGGCGATTATGACGAAGTCAAGGCACGTTGGCTAGGGCTAAAGAGTAGTTTTACTTCGCTTATTTATCATCAATTACTCTTAGAACTGATACAACTAAGCTACAAAGAAGAGTTTGAAGGTGACCCTATTGTGAGTATTGGTGCGTATTATGATAAGAATGTAGAGATAGATATTTTGGCAAAGCGTAAATCGGGGGCAATGTTGGCAGGGATTTGTAAGTATGGCAAACAAAAAGCCAATAAAACCGAACTAACCAAGCTCAAAGCTCAGTGTGCAGAAGCCCAACTTGAGGTTGAGCATTTTGTGGTGTTTTCCAAAAATAAGTTTTCTTCGGAGTTCAAAAAGTCTAAAAGCCCCAATGTAAGATTGCTCTCTTTGCGAAACCTCAGTCGGTTGATGGATAATGTGAGTGAAGTAGATTTAATTGAGAGTACAAACAAAAAGTATTAACAGATTTAAGAGGACTCTTATCGTATTTTGACTATATTGCACTATCAACCTCTCGGGGTGCAATGTTTCTTTGCTGAACTGTTGCTGAGATAGCTAGATGATAGCTTGTCCCGTTGAACTTGAACTGGTTAAGACCAGCGTAAGGAAGAGTCTGTATTGCTACATAATACCCCCTCTTTCCTTTTCGTAATTTTATTTTATGCCTAAGGATTTTCTATGACCAAACCATTTAAAGACGCGTTTTCGACTTCTAACGATGAGCTAACACGAGAGCCATTCCCTGCTTCAGAAAAAGTATATATCAAGGGTGAAATACACAAAGAGATTCGTGTACCTGTAAGAGAGATTACTTTGAGTAATGAGACTAAACTAAGAGTTTATGATACTTCTGGAGTCTATACAGATACTTCTGTAGAGATAGATGTAGGAGAAGGAATCCCTGCGATTAGAAAAGAGTGGATTACTGGGCGTGATGATGTAGAAGAGTACAAAGGGCGTATCATGGCTCCTGTAGATAACGGACACAAAACAGACGAGCAATTAGACTTTGTAACAGCAGGGGCAAAAGGGCTAGTAAGAACACCACTTCGAGCCAAAAAAGGTGGTAACGTTTCTCAAATGTGGTATGCACGTCAAGGGATTATTACTCCTGAGATGGAATTTATTGCCATTCGTGAAAACCAAGATGCTGCGATGAGTGCTGAGTATCTTCAAGACGAAGAACGTGAAGCAAGACTTGCAGGTGAAAATTTTGGTGCAAACTTGCCTAAGCAAGTCACGGCTGAATTTGTACGTAAAGAAGTAGCAGAAGGTCGTGCTGTTATTCCTGTAAACATTAACCACCCAGAAGTAGAGCCTATGATTATCGGTCGTAACTTCTTGGTCAAAGTCAATGCAAATATTGGTAACTCTGCTACGACTTCAAGTATCGCTGAAGAAGTAGAAAAAATGGTATGGTCAACACGTTGGGGTGGGGATACTGTGATGGATTTATCCACGGGAAAAAATATTCACACTACACGTGACTGGATTTTGCGTAACTCTCCTGTGCCTATTGGGACTGTGCCTATTTATCAAGCCCTAGAAAAAGTCAACGGTATCGCTGAAGACCTTACTTGGGAAGTCTTTCGTGATACCCTTATAGAACAAGCAGAACAAGGTGTGGATTACTTTACGATTCACGCAGGGCTTCTTCTTCACCATGTACCAATGACTGCGAAGCGTATCACAGGTATTGTATCTCGTGGTGGGGCTATTATGGCAAAATGGATGATTCATCACCACAAAGAAAACTTCCTGAATACGCACTTTGAAGATATTTGTGAGATTATGAAGACTTATGATGTGACATTCTCTCTAGGTGATGGCTTACGCCCAGGGTCTGGAGGAGATGCGAATGATGAAGCACAATTTGGTGAACTCGAAGAGCTTGGACGTTTGACTAAAATTGCATGGAAACATGATGTACAAACGCTTATCGAGGGACCAGGTCACGTGCCAATGCACATGATTAAAGAAAACATGGACAGACAATTAGAAGTCTGTCATGAAGCACCCTTTTATACACTTGGACCCTTAACTACAGATATTGCTCCTGGTTATGACCACTTTACTTCTGGTATTGGTGCGGCTATGATTGGTTGGTATGGATGTGCAATGCTTTGTTATGTGACACCAAAAGAGCATTTAGGACTTCCAAATAGAGAAGATGTTAAAGAAGGACTGATTACGTACAAAATTGCGGCTCACGCAGCAGATGTTGCCAAAGGTCACCCAGGCGCACGTGCTAGAGATGATGCAATGAGCTTGGCTAGATTTGAATTTAGATGGGTTGACCAATTTAATATAGGTCTTGACCCAGAACGTGCCAGAGAGTACCACGATGCTACCTTGCCTATGGAAGCTGCGAAAGTAGCACACTTTGTTCTATGTGTGGACCAAAGTTCTGTTCTATGAAGATTTCTGCTGAGGTAAGAGAGTATGCCAAAGATTTAGATTTAGATGTCGAATCTGCAAAACAAGCAGGAATGGATGAAATGTCTGAGAAATTTAAAGAGATGGGTTCTGAAGTGTATGTAGAAGCTGATAAACTAGCCAAGGCATAAAGGATAAAAGCTGAAACTTCAAGAGACGATTACAAGAGACAACTTAGAAGTTTTGGTAAACGTATTTTACCGTAATGCGATGGAGGATAGCCAAATAGGGCATTATTTCCTCCTCGAATTGGGTGAAGATATGGGCAATGAAGAGTGGGTAAAACATATAGATATTTTGGTTGATTTTTGGGCAAAAATATTTTTGGATGACCCTCTGTATAACTCTGACCCTTATGGTCCTCACTTTACGATAGTGGGTTTAGAAAAGGAAGATTTTACACGTTGGGTAAAACTTTTTTCTGAATCTACTGATAGGGTATATACACAAGAAATCTCATATCTGTTTAAAGCCAAAGCCATTGATTATGCTCAAGAGTTTATAGAAAGATTGAAGATGAATCCTGAAAGCTCAGAGTTATTTTGGTAGAATAAGTAGAAGAGGAAGGGATACAATATGAACATAGCAATCGCAGGAGTAGGTCTAGTAGGCAGGGTTTTGGCATTAAATCTTTTGAGCCAAGGACATACCCTCACCCTTTTTGATGAAGATACGGCGTATGGAGACAAACCAGCAGGCATGACAGCAGCAGGAATGTTGGCAGTATTTGCAGAGCTTGAAACGGCTGAGTCTATTATTTTTGAGCATGGATTACGTTCGATTGAGCTTTGGCCCCACTTGTTAAAAATCATTGACCTAGAAGAGGCTTATCAGCTCAAAGGAAGCATCATTACTGCCCATCCCCAAGATTATTCTGAGCTTGACCATTTTATATCTACCCTCAAATCCAAGGTCAAAGAAGCCCAAGATATTGAGCTTCTTGATAATGCCAGTCTCATCAAGCTTGAACCTGATTTAGAACAGCATCACAAGGCCTTTTATATCCCCCATGAAGGGCAAGTCGATGCACAGCAGTTTATGCAAAGGTCTTCGGATTATCTTTTGGCACATGAGGATATTACATGGCATCAAGAAAGCAAAGTAGAAGAGGTCTCAGAGGGAAGTATTACCTGTGAGGGAGAAGTCAAAGCCTTTGATTGGGTCTTTGATAGCCGAGGATTAGGGGCAAGTTCGCAAATCAAAAACCTACGAGGTGTCAGAGGCGAAGTGATTTGGCTTGATGCTCCTGAAGTGAATATCACACGTCCTACGCGTATGTTGCATCCGCGTTACAAAATCTATATCGTACCTCGTGCTAACAACCGTTATGTCATAGGGGCTACAGAGATAGAAAGCCAAGACCAAAGTGAAATGTCTCTGCGTTCTTCTATGGAACTACTCTCTGCTGTGTATTCTATGCACTCAGGATTTGGGGAAGCTAGGATTGTCAAAATGCTTACAAATTGTCGTCCTACGCTCAAAGACAACTTGCCCAATATTGAACAAGGCAATCAATTGACACGCATCAATGGACTCTATAGGCATGGCTATCTACTTGCCCCTGCTATTGTGGAAAAAGCACTTAATGAAGGAATAAACAAATGATAAATGTTTCCGTAAATGGTGAGATGAGAACATTAGCAGAGGGCCCCAAACATCTCTGA